>NZ_QAIU01000285.1:0-11552 GCF_003061205.1 Pseudomonas sp. HMWF006 | reverse complement strand
CGATAAAACCGGTACTGCTGCAGCCATCAGCTGAATATCAGCAGTCGTCCAACAGCCCGGCTTCGGCCGGGCTTAGTCATTTCTGAAGCATCACAAACATCCCCTGCAGGCTCACGCCTATAGAGGATCAGCGTTTGACTGGAAATACGCGGTGCGCTCTTACACTATGGCGTCTTTAAGCATGCCCTCTTCAGGAACCCTCGCCATGTCCGATGACATCCACTTCTACGAACCCGCCAACGGCCACGGCCTGCCCCACGATCCGTTCAATGCCATCGTCGGCCCGCGCCCCATCGGCTGGATTTCTTCGCAGGATGCTCAGGGCCACTTGAACCTGGCGCCGTACAGCTTTTTCAACGCGTTCAACTACATCCCGCCGATCATTGGTTTTTCCAGCGTCGGGCGCAAAGACAGCCTGAACAACATCGAGCAGACCGGCGAGTTCGCCTGGAACCTCGCCACGCGCCCGTTGGCCGAGCAGATGAACCAGAGCTGCGCAATGGTCGCGCCGCAGGTCAACGAGTTTGAATTGGCGGGGCTGACGACGGTGGCATCAAAAGTGATTTCGGTGCCACGGGTCGCCGAAAGTCCGGTGTCGTTCGAGTGCAAGGTCACGCAGATCATTCAATTGCAGCGCGCCAACGGCGAAACCGTGCCGAGCTGGCTGATCCTCGGCGAAGTGGTCGCCGTGCATATCGCCAAGTGGCTGTTGAAGGACGGCATCTACGACACCGCCGCGGCAGAACCGATTCTGCGCGGCGGCGGACCAGCGGACTATTTTCAGTTGGGGCCTGAGGCTCTGTTCAAGATGTGGCGTCCAGGCGCCAGCCAGTAACGCGTTACCAGACCAACTCGGCGTCAGCAGTGACGCCCTTGAGTTTATCCAGCTCATTGATGGCCGCCTCGTCGGCAGCGATGGCACCGGGGAACACCTGATCACCCAGCAGTTTGTGAAAGCGTGGCGCACCGCCATCGACCAGGGCCTTGACCGCGATTGCCGCGTGATACCCCTTGTTGCCGCCCAACTCGACGGGGACGACTGCGGAGACTGCTTCGAAGTGTTCGAACTCTTTACGTGCCATGTCATACATCCCGGCTCAGACAAATAAGCCGGACATTAAACCCTCAACCGGCGAGTTTGTGTACCGGCACCGGGCATTGGCCAAGGGCTTGCGCGGCCGACACGTCCTTGAAGGTATGGAAATCCAGACTGTTGACCACCAGGTCCTGCACCAGCTCGGCGAAGATTTCCATCGACGGGCTGTTGAAATAACGGGTCATCATTTGCTGACTGCTCCAGAAACCGGAGACCAGCCACAACTCGGGATCACATTGCGAATGCTGCAAGGCAAAGCTTAGGCAACCGGGGGCGGCACGGGACGGCTCGATCAACGCGCTCAGGCGTACACCGAGTTCCGCCGAGCGTCCGGCGCGCGCTCGAACGAAGGCCATGTGACTGACGGGAATCTGCTTGGACATGTTCAACCCTCCCAGGGAGTCGCGTGGCAGCCAGCGGACGGGCTGCGACAGGATCAAAGGTTAAGCGCCGAACACATCGCGCCGTTAGTCGATTCCTGCCGCCCTGTTGCACAATCCTGCGAGACTGCACACAGGACTTGTAACAACCTGTGAAACCGCGTCACACCGTTGTCATACGGCGTATCAAGCAAGTTTGCCGCTCTGCATCCTGCTGTGACTGAGCACGCCGGCAAGCCAATGCAGAATCAGGCAAGCATTTGACAGGATGTGTCTACCGCTCGCGCTTGCACAAACTTAAGCTCTGCTCCATTCCATCTCCCTTGCCGAGGATGCCGTGCATGACGTCATTCGATCGTTTTCAAGCCCAGCCTGATGCCGACATGGAGAAACAGCGCGAAGAACTGGCGGCGATCATCCGCCGCAACACCACCGACGATGGCAGTTACCAGACCGCCGTCGGCTCGCTGTTCATGTCGCGCCACACCCAGTCCCACAACTTCGCTCCGGTGCTCGCGCAGCCGGCGTTGTGCATCATGGCGCAGGGGCGCAAAGAGGTGCGGCTGGCCGACGAGTACTTCAATTACGACCCGCTGAATTATCTGGTGGTCTCGGTCTCGATGCCACTGAGCGGGCGCGTGGTCAACGTTTCACCGGAAGAGCCGATCCTCGCCGTGCGCCTGGACATCGACCCGGCGGAAATCACCGCACTGATCGCCGATGCCGGCCCGATGGGCGTGCCGACCCGGCCCACCGGGCGCGGTCTGTACGTCGAACGCATCGACGGCGCAATGCTTGACGCCGTGCTGCGCCTGGCCCGCTTGCTCGATGCACCGAAAGACATCGCCATGCTTGCACCGCTGATTCGCCGCGAGATTCTCTATCGTCTGCTGCGCAGTCCGCAGGGTCATCGTTTGTATGAGATCGCGATTGCCAACAGCCAGAGCCACCGCATCAGCCAGGCGATCAAATGGCTCAACGGCAATTTCGAGCAACCGTTGCGCATTGATGATCTGGCGAAAGAAGTGAACCTCAGCGTCTCGACTCTGCATCACCGCTTCAAGGCGATGACGGCGATGAGTCCGCTGCAGTATCAGAAGCAGTTGCGCCTGCAGGAAGCGCGGCGCCTGATGCTGGCCGAGGGTCTGGAAGCCTCGGCGGCAGGATATCGCGTGGGCTACGAGAGCCCGTCGCAGTTCAGCCGCGAGTACAGCCGCTTGTTTGGCGCGCCGCCGTTGCGGGATCTGGCGCGGTTGCGGCTTTCAGTGTGACCGTTAGAAGCCCCTCACCCTAACCCTCTCCCAGAGGGAGAGGGGACTGAATGGGGGATATTCAACAAATACACCGACCTGAAAGTATTTCGCCGAATCCATCATCGACTGGATTTTTCAGGTCGATGGATAACGCCAGACACCTCGGTCGCCTCCCTCTCCCAGAGGGAGAGGACTGAATGGGGGATATTCAACAAGTACACCGACCTGACAATGTTTTGCCGAATCCATAATCGACTGGATTTTTCAGGTCGATGGATAACGCCAGACACCTCGGTCGGCTCCCTCTCCCCCCGGGAGAGGGCTGGGGTGAGGGGCGATTCGGAGTCAGACCTCGCTCTAAGCCCCCAACACCCGACAAGCCTCCACCGGCAACGTCACCGACACCGGATGCCCGATCCCCAAACCAATCCCCTGACACGGCGTACTCAACGCGGTGAACGTCACCCCGGAACACTCCACCGTGGTCTCGATGGTCGCGCCGATATCACGCACGAACGTCACCTTGCCGAGCAGGCGATTGCCCGCCGTCGCCTGTGGTGCAGACAGTTGCAGGTCTTCGGGGCGAATCAGCATCTTCACCTTCTGCCCCACCACGATGCTGCTGCAGATCGGCACTTGCAGTGCATCGCCACCCGGCAGGCCGACTTTGCCATCGCCCAATGCCGTGGCCGGGAAGATGTTGCCCGAGCCAATGAAGTCAGCGACAAACTCGTTGGCCGGGTGCCGATAGATTTCAATCGGCGTACCGACCTGCTGCACCTTGTGCTCGCCCAGCACCACGACAATATCCGCCATGGTCATCGCCTCGCGCTGGTCGTGGGTGACCATGATCGTGGTGATGTTCAGGCGCTGTTGCAATTGGCGGATTTCCACCTGCATCGACTCACGCAGCTTGGCATCCAGCGCCGACAGCGGTTCGTCGAGCAAAAGAATTTTCGGCCGCGAGGCAATCGCCCGGGCAATCGCCACCCGCTGCCGCTGCCCCCCGGAAAGCTTCGCCACCGGACGGTTGATCATCGCTTGCAACTGGATCAACTCCAGCAACTCCACTACCCGCTTCTGCTGATCAGCCTTGCTGACGCCGCGCAATTTCAGCGGATAGGCGATGTTTTCACCGACGGTCATGTGCGGGAACAGCGCCAGCGACTGAAAGACCATGCCGAAGTTGCGCAGGTGCGCCGGGGTCTGGCCGATGTCCTCGCCGTCCAGGCGAATTTCGCCGCCGCTGAGGGTTTCCAGCCCGGCGATCATCCGCAGCAAAGTGGTTTTGCCGCAGCCCGACGGACCGAGAAAACACACCAGCTTGCCCTCGGGCAAATGCAGGTTGACGTCTTGTACCGCGCACGCCGAGCCGTAGAATTTCTCGACGTTTTCCAGAATCAGACCAGTCATGTTGCACCTCAAATCAAAAGGAAACGCCGCCCTCGCCCACCAGCTTCTCCAACGCCCAGATCAGGACGAAGTCGATCAGCACGATCAGCACGGCAAACGAGAACACGGTAGGGTCGAGCGATGACACGGTGCGGCTGTACATCCAGATCGGCACGGTCATGACGTCGATGGTGTAAAGGAAATAGGTCACGGTGAATTCGTTGAACGAGACGATGAACGCCAGCAGCATCCCCGCCAGAATCCCCGATTTCATCAACGGCACCACCACATCGACAATTGCGCGCAATGGCGAAGCACCGAGCATCCGCGCCGCCTCTTCGACTTCACTGCCGATGGAGAGCATCGCCGCGGTGCAGTTTTTCACCACGAACGGCAGCGCCAGAATCACGTGGGCAATTACCAGCCGCGAGGTGGTCAGGTGGAACGGCAGACTGTCGAACACCAGCAGCAAGGCCAGGCCCAACACCACCATCGGGAACACCAGCGGCAGCGACATCAGTTGCAGCGCCACGGCTTTGCCACGGAACTCGCAACGGGTCAGCGCATAGGCGGCAGGCACCGCGATCAACGTGGCGAAGACCATGGTCAGGCACGACACCAACAGGCTGGTGGCCATGGCCTGGCCGAGGCTCAACACATCACTGGCGTCCGGCGACACGAAGGTGTGCCAGGCCGCTTTGTACCATTGCAGGCTGTAGCTGCTCGGCGGGAAATCGAGGTTCGACGCCCCGCTGAACGACATGACGATCATGGTCAGGATCGGCAACACCGCCAGCAGCAGAATGAAGCCGGAGAGGATGCCGGCGAACTTGCCGGTGTCGCCGGGCAACAGCGCCATGCGCTTCTTGGTCAGGGCACTCATTGCGAAGCCTCCAGCAGACGCCGACGACGGCCGGTGATGTATTCGGACAGGGTCATGATCGCCAGCGTGGTAACGATCAGCACCACCCCGGCCGCCGACGCGGCGGGCCAGTTCATCAGTGGCGCGATCTGGTCATGCACCATCACCGCGAGCATCGGCACACGACGACCACCGAGCAGCAACGGCACGACAAAACTGCTGGCGTTGTAGGCGAACACCAGCGTCGCCCCGGTAATGATCCCCGGCAGACTCATCGGCAACACCACCTGACGGAACACCTGAAAACGACTGGCGCCCAGCGTTGCTGCCGCTTCTTCGTAGGTGCGCGCGACGCCGCGCATGGCGCTGGCAATCGGCAGCACGGCCAGCGGAAACGCGGTCTGTACCAGCCCCATCAGCACGCCGTTCTGGTTGTACAGCAACATGATCGGGCGCTTGATCAGGCCCAGGCCCATCAGCGCCTGGTTGAGCATCCCGCCCGGGCCGAGAATCACCAGCCAGCCGTAACTTTGCAGCAGCAGGTTGACCAGCAGCGGCAGGAGCACTGCCGCGAGAAAAATCCGCCGCAGGAACGGCGAGGTCAGGCGCGACATGGTGTACGCCACCGGGATCGCCAGCAGCACGGCAATCACCGCGCTGATCAATGCCAGACGCAAGGTCAGCAGCAAGGATTTCAGGTAATAGGGTTCGAGCAACTGGACGTAACTGGCCAGGCTGAACCCCGTCCACTCCGCGCCTTTGGTGCCGACGCTCATGCGCAACACCAGCAGGCTGGCGGCGATCAGCACGCCGAGAAACAGCATCGACGGCGTGAGGAAAAACCACGCCCGGGCGGTCGGCGAAACACCGCGCGCCGGGCGCACGCTGCCGGCGTCGACCGGTTGGCTCAGGGATTGATGTTCCATAGCAATGATCTCGTCAATGGAAGAACAACTGACGAACACAGCTCTCCAAACCACCGTGCCCCTGTGGGAGCTGGCTTGCCAGCGATCGCAATCTGTCAGTGACATCATTGTCGACAGGTAGGCCGTCATCGCTGGCAAGCCAGCTCCCACAAGGGGTTTGTGGTGCTCTGAAGGATGGTGTTCGGCTCAGGAAGAAAAGATTTCCGTATAACGACGAATCCATTGGTCATGCACGGTCGCCAAAAAGGCGTTGTCGTGCATGATCGCCTTCTCGGCAATCTGCTCCGGGGTGAGGATGTACGGGCTCTTGCGTGCTTCGGCGGAGATGATCGCCTTGGCGTTGACCGGGCCGTTGAAGATGTCTTCGGCCATCTTGCCCTGCACCAGCGGGTCGAGAGAGTGGTCGATGAAGGCGTAGGCCAGATCGGTGTCGCCGGGACGGTTCTTCGGCATCACCGACAGCATCAGGTCGGTGTAGAAACCTTCCTTCATGCCGAACGTGGCGCCGAGGCCGTAGTTCGGATCGCGGATCTGCTTGGGGAAGAAGGCCGGGGCGTACAAGCCGCCCATGTCCAGCGAACCGGTGCGGAACAGCTCGGCGATCTGGTTCGGGTTCTCGCCAAGAGTGACCACGCGATCCTTGAGTTCGGCGAGTTTCTTGAAGCCCGGTTCGATGTTGTGTTCGTCACCGCCGGCGAGTTTGGCGGCGATGATGATCAGGTCCATCGCCTCGGTCCAGTTCGGCGGCGGCAGGAAAATGTTCGGCGCCAGATCGGCGTCCCACAACGCCGCGTAACTGTTCGGCGCCTCTTTGAGCGTGCGGGTGCTGTAGACCAGACTGTTGCACCACAGCAGGTAACCGATGCCGTGACCGTTGGCGCCCGTGCGGTATTTTTCCGGTACGTCGATCAGGTTGGGAATGCGGTTGAGGTCGGGTTTTTCCAGCAGTCCGGCGGCGGCCAGACCTTCGGCGCCGACCCCGGCCAGGGTGATGATGTCGTACTGCGGACGGTCACCGCCGGCCTTGAGTTTGGCGACCATCTCCGAGGTGCTGCCGGTGCGGTCGGCGATGACCTTGGCGCCGGTCTTGGCCTCGAACGTGGCGGCGATATTGCGCAGTGCGGCGAGGCCGGTGTCATCCGACCAGGTCAGCAAGCGCAGGGTCTTGCCGGCGAAACGTGTGTCGCTGGCAGAGGCCCGGATGAAGGGCATGCTCAGGGCCGCCGCCGCTACCGAGGCGACGCCGACGGTTTTAATGAATTGACGCCTGTTCAGATCATGCTCGCCCATGAAGGACTCCCTTTGTTCTTTTAAGTATGAGGTTGGTCGCAACCGTTGCATCCGCGCGGCCGGATCTGCTGCAGGCCTTGTGTTCAAAGGCCTGCAGCGCTGCCGACGGGTTCATCCTGAGGTCGTGCAATACACCTGACTATCGATAAAAACTCATCGAAGCCATGACACCGGCGCATGCCTCGTTGCGAGGCATGCGCTCCCCGTTTTCGGGCGTTCAGAGCGCCCGGATCACGTGTTTGATTTCCTGAAATGCAGCCAGGCCCCACGGCCCCAATTCGCGACCGATGCTGCTCTGCTTGTAGCCGCCCCATGCCGTCTGCGGGAAGATCACTTGTGGCGCGTTGAGCCACACCAGCCCCGCCTGCAGGGCGTTGGCGACCCGGTCGGCGGTCTCGGCGTTACGCGTTACCACACTGGCGACCAGCCCGAACTGACTGTCGTTGGCCAGGGCAATCGCCTCGGCTTCGCTGCTGAAACTGCGCACACAGAGCACCGGGCCAAAGATCTCTTCACACCACAACGCACTGTCGAGGGGCACTTCGGTGAACACCGTCGGCTGCAAAAAATAGCCGCGCGGCAGATCCGCCGGACGATTGCCGCCGCACACCAGCTTCGCTCCGGCACTCAGACCCCGGTCAATGTGGCCGAGCACCCGCTGGTATTGCGCCTGATTGACCAGTGCGCCCATCTCCACGTCCGGGTCGAACGGATCGGCTACGCGGATTTTTTCTGCACGGGCCTGCAAGCGGTTGAGGAATTCATCGGCCAGCTCATCGGCGACCAGCACCCGACTGGTGGCCGAGCACATCTGCCCGGCGTTGAAAAAACCGCCGCCGCAAGCCAACTCCACCGCCAGTTCAAGATCGGCATCTTCAAGCACCAACAGCGAAGATTTGCCACCCAGTTCCAGGCTCACACCTTTCACGGTTTCCGCAGCGCGTTGCATCACCTGGACGCCGACAGCGTTGCTGCCGGTGAAGGAAATCTTCGCAATGCGTGGATCAGCCGAGAGTGGCGCACCGACCGCCAGACCGGTGCCGCAGACCAGGTTGAATACGCCTTTGGGCAGGCCGGATTCGGCGATGATCGCCGTCAGTTCCAGCTCCGGCAGCGGCGTGACTTCCGACGGTTTGAGCACCACGCAGCAGCCGGCGGCCAGCGCTGGTGCGAGTTTCCACGCGGTGGTGACCATCGGGAAATTCCACGGCACGATCAGCCCGACCACACCGCACGGTTCCCGGCGCAGACGGGCGCTGAAATCGTCGCTGGGCAGCGCCACGTGACTGTCCAGTTGTGCGTCGAGGCCTTCGGCGAGTTCGGCGTAATACTCGAAGGTGGCGATCACGTCGTCGACGTCGATGGCCGCCTCGAATTGCGGCTTGCCGTTGTTGCTCGACTGCAGCTTCATCAGGTGGTCGCGACCGTTGCGCACGCCGCTGGCGATGTTGCGCAGGATCGCGCCACGCTCGGCACCGCTGGTTTTCGACCAGTCCTTGAACGCTTCCGTGGCAGCAGCGACCGCCAGATCGACCGCTTGTTCGTCACCGCCATTGACCGTGGTCAGCAGCGCTTCGGTGGCCGGGTTGATCACCCGCAGATGCTCGCAACCGGCGGACCATTGGCCATTGATGAACAGGCCATCGAGTGTGGTCGGGAAATTGATCATTTGGCCACCGCCTGCATCCATTGGGTCTGGTCGATTTCGATCAGGGTCGGGCCCTGGCGATCGGTGGCGGCGCGCAGCGCGCCGCGCAGTTGTTCCACCGAGCCAATCGCCTCGGCGGCGCAACCCAGGGCCTTGGCGACGCCGATGAAGTCCGGGGTGTAGATGTCGACGCCGACCGGCTCGATGGCGCGGTTGACCATGTACTTCTTGATCTCTTCGTAACCCTGGTTATTCCACAGCAGGACGATCACCGGAGTGCGCGCTTCGACCGCGCTGGCCAGTTCCGGCAGGGTGAACTGCAAGCCGCCGTCACCGATCAGGCACACCACCGGCGCACGGGCGCCATCCTCAATGCTGCCGCCGAGCCACGCGCCAATGGCCGCCGGCAAGGCGTAACCGAGGGTGCCGTATCCGGTGGACGAGTTGAACCAGCGCCGTGGTCGTTCCGGGTTGAAGGTCAGGTTGCCGGTGTACACCGGTTGCGTGGAATCGCCGACGAACACTGCATCCGGCAACTCGTGCAGGACGGTTTCGAGGAAGCGCGTCTGCGCCAGGGTTGGCGCATCCCAGGTCGCGGCCAGATCGTCGCGCAAACGCGCGGCGCGCACCTGGCCCCAATCGTTGCGGCGCTCGGCCAGAGGTTGGTGCGACAAAGCACTGAGCAATGCCTGTGCAGCGTTGCGCGAGTCGGCGACCAACGCCACGTGTGGCGGATAGTTGCGCACGGTCTGGTCGGCGTCGATGTCGATGCGCAGCAGTTTGCCGGGAATCTCGAAGCCGCCGGCGAAGGTCACGTCATAATCGGTTTCGGCCAGTTCGGTGCCGATCGCCAACACCACGTCGGCATCGGCCACCAGTGCGCGGGTCGCGACCAGGCTTTGTGTCGAGCCGATCAGCAGCGGATGGCTGGACGGCAGCATGCCTTTGGCGTTGATGGTCAGCGCCACCGGAGCGTCGAGCAATTCGGCCAGTTCGGTGAGTTCGGCGGCGGCGTCGATCGCACCGCCACCCGCAAGAATCAATGGTCGTTGTGCGCCGGCCAGCAGCTCGCTCATGCGGCTCACGGCGGCGGGGGCGGCACCGGCGCGGTCGATGTTGACCGGAACGCTGGCGAGCAATTCATCGGCCTCTTCCACCAGCACGTCCAGCGGAATCTCGATGTGCACCGGACGTGGACGCCCGGCCTGGAACAGCGCAAACGCACGGGCCAGTACGCCCGGCAATTCCGCTGCGGACATCAAGGTATGAGAGAACGCAGCGACGCCACCGACCAACGCACTCTGGTTCGGCAGCTCGTGCAGCTTGCCGCGACCGCCACCCAACTGGCTGCGCGTCTGCACGCTGGAGATCACCAGCATCGGGATCGAGTCGGCGTAGGCCTGGCCCATCGCGGTGGTGATGTTGGTCATGCCCGGACCGGTGATGATGAAGCACACCCCCGGTTTGCCGCGGGTGCGCGCATAGCCGTCGGCCATGAAACCGGCGCCCTGCTCATGCCGTGGAGTGACATGGTTGATGCTCGAACGGGCCAGCCCGCGATACAACTCCACGGTGTGCACCCCGGGAATGCCGAACACCTGCTCGACCCCATAATTTTCGAGTAACTTGACCAGTACTTCGCCACACGTCGCCATGTCGATTGCCCTTCTTGTTTGTTCAATACGCCGTGCCAGTGTGGGAGCGAGCTTGCTCGCGAAAGCGGTGTATCAGCCACATTGATGCTGAATAGAAAACCGTATTCGCGAGCAAGCTCGCTCCCACATTGATCCGGGTGGAATGGGCTCATTGAACGGGCGGCAGGTAGCGGCAACAATCGATTAAAAGTCATACTAGCCATGTCCTCACGTCATACCTTGGATCCACATGAAACGACTGCCTCCCCTGCCCGCCCTGCACACGTTTCTGATCACCGCGCAGTGCTGCAACTTCACGCGGGCGGCCGAGCAGTTGCACATCACCCAAGGGGCAGTGAGCCGGCAGATCGCCGGTCTGGAAGAGCATCTGGGTTATGCGTTATTCATTCGCCTGGCCCGGGGCCTGGAGCTGACCGCCGAAGGGCGTGAATGGCTGCCACGGGTGGAGAAGATCTTCGGCCTGATCAGCGAAGCCACCGAGCAGATTGGTCTGAAGCGCGAAACCCTGCAGCTCAAGGCCCCCAGCTGCGTGATGCGCTGGTTGGTGCCGCGCCTGCTGCAATGGCAAAAGGAACGCCCGGACGTGCCGGTCAAACTGACCACCACCCTGGCCCACGGCGTGGACTTTCAGCGCGAGCAGTTCGATGCCGCGGTGATCTACGGCACGCCGCCGGACAATTCATCGACCGCCCTGCACCTGTTCGATGAGCAACTGACACCGGTCTGTTCACCCGCGTTACTGAAGGGCTCTGCGGCGCTGACCGAACCGACCGATCTGCAACAGCATCTGCTGCTGCACCCGACCCGCGACACACAGGACTGGACGGTGTGGCTGAACGCTGCCCAATTGCAGCTGAGCAACGTCAACATGGGCCAGCATTTCGAGACGCTGGATCAGGCAATGTCGATGGCGTCGCATGGGACAGGGGTAGCGATTGGCGACTGGTCGTTGATCGGCGACGACCTGCGCGCCGGGCGGCTGGTGATGCCGTTTGAATTGAAGGTGAAGACGGGGCTGGGCTACTACGTGGTGATGCCGCAGGGTGGGGA
>NZ_QAIU01000284.1:18389-22062 GCF_003061205.1 Pseudomonas sp. HMWF006 | reverse complement strand
GCTTTGCACATGTCATAGATGGTCAGCGCGGCGACGCTGGCAGCGGTCAGGGCTTCCATCTCGACGCCGGTCTGCCCGGAGAGCTTGCAACGGGCGACGATGCGCACGCTGTCTTCGCCTTCAGCGCTGAGTTCGACTTTGACGCCGGTCAGCATCAACGGATGGCACAGCGGGATCAGATCGCTGGTCTTCTTCGCGGCCTGAATGCCGGCAATGCGCGCCACGGCAAACACGTCGCCCTTGGGATGGCCGCCGCTGACGATCATCTGCAGGGTTTCGGGGAGCATGCGCACCAGCGCTTGAGCCGTCGCTTCACGGAACGTCACGGCTTTTTCGGTGACGTCGACCATGTTGGCGCGACCTTGGGAATCGAGATGAGTCAGCACGGGGGCCTCCTTGAGGCAGCTGCAAGCGGCAAGCTACAAGCGGCAAGTTAAAAGCGCGGTAGGCAGGCGTCAGGAAAGCTCGCATTTAAACAGCCGAAAGCCGCAAGCTTCAAGCGGCAAGTGAAGTTCACTTGGACCACTTGCAGCTTGCGGCTTGGAGCTGCTCCTCTCAGAGGTGAGATTCGGCGTATTCGGCCAGGATCGAGCGAGGCACCCCTTGCAGGGTGATGTGCACACCGTTGGGGAAGTCCTTGAAGCGTTCGGTCAGGTAGGTCAGTCCGGAGCTGGTCGCGGACAGGTAAGGGGTGTCGATCTGTGCCAGGTTGCCCAGGCACACCACTTTGGAACCGGCGCCGGCCCGGGTGATGATGGTTTTCATCTGGTGCGGCGTGAGGTTCTGGCATTCGTCGATCAGGATCAGGCTCTGCTGGAAGCTGCGACCGCGAATGTAGTTGAGCGATTTGAACTGCAACGGCACTTTGCTGAGGATGTAGTCGACGCTGCCATGGGTGTTTTCGTCATCCATGTGCAAGGCTTCGAGGTTGTCGGTGATGGCGCCCAGCCAAGGCTCCATTTTTTCCGCTTCGGTGCCGGGCAGGAAGCCGATTTCCTGGTCCAGGCCCTGCACGCTACGGGTGGCAATGATGCGCCGATAACGCTTGCTGACCATGGTCTGCTCGATGGCTGCGGCCAGCGCCAGAATGGTTTTACCGGAGCCGGCGGCACCCGACAGGTTAACCAGGTGAATGTCCGGATCGAGCAACGCGTACAGCGCCAGACTCTGATAGATGTCGCGTGGCTTGAGCCCCCAGGCTTCCTGGTGCAGCAGCGGTTCCTGATGCAGATCGAGGATCAGCAGCTTGGCCTCGTCGATCTCCTTGATCCAGCCCACGAAGCCCTGTTCATCAATGATGAACTCGTTGATGTGCACCGCCGGCAGGTTGTCGATCAGTTGCACCTGGTGCCAGGTGCGACCGTGATCCTGACGGGTTTCGACCTTGCTGACGCGGTCCCAGAAGGAGCCGGTCATGTTGTGGTAGCCGTTGGGCAGCAAGGACACGTCATCGACCAGTTGGTCGGTGCTGTAATCCTCGGCATCAATCCCGCAGGCGCGCGCCTTGAGGCGCATGTTGATGTCTTTGGTAACCAGCACTACCGGTTTTTTCGGATCGCGAGTGTGCAGGTCGATCAGTTGGTTGATGATTTTGTTGTCGTTCAGGTGCTCGGGCAGAATCAGACTCGATTCGGCCTGCTTGCTCATCAGAATTGACAGCAAGCCCTTCGGACCGCCCTTGCCACGCTGGATCGGTACACCCAGTTCAACGTCTTCCGGGGAAGCATCGCCCAGGGTCTTGTCGATCAGCCGGATGGCCTGGCGGCACTCGGCCGCTACGCTGTGATGCCCGCTCTTGAGCTTGTCCAGCTCTTCGAGCACGGTCATCGGGATCGCGACGTGGTGTTCTTCGAAATTCAGCAGGGCGTTTGGATCGTGAATCAATACGTTGGTATCGAGTACATAAAGGATTGGCTGGTTGGAAGAAGGGCTACGTCCGTGATCATCCATACTCGGTCACCTTTGTGGGAGCCATTCGACGCAATACCTCGGCGGTGCTGCGCCTCGAAGTGACTGCCGAATTCACCTGCGAAGCTCTTGTTCGAGGAGCAGATGAACTGCACACAAAATGGGTCTTGGGAGACGCCACCTGTGTTGCAGGTTTCGGCGGTCTGTCTTCGTAATACTCCAAAACCCATGACATAAAAAAGCACTTTGACGGTTTTTTTAAGTTTATTTTGCAAAGTGACGAAAAGCCCTTGGCGGACTCCCCCGACACCGTTAGAGTCGGAAGTCCGCCCGCATCGTTTTCTTCAAGAAAATCGCCCCAAGCCCAATGTTTCCGGGCTTTTTCCGCTTATCAGCGAAACGCGTCCTGACAATCTTCCCAGCCGATACCGCTCTGTGCGGTCTGCGTGATCAGCCACGGCAACGACGTCTTCACCGCATCCTGTTTCATGTTGAAATTGATCACCCCGTGCCGCCACAACAGCATCAGGGTCAGCACCCGCTGCGCACTCGCACTGCCCTTGAGTTTGCCGGCGCCGTCCTGTGCATCTATGTCCCACAGGGCCACTTGCAGGCCCTGGGTATTGAAGAAACCTTGTGCATCACTGCGGCGCTGCCCCTCCGGCGGCCGGAACAGCGGCACGTAGTTTTCCGGCAACTTGCTCTTCACCAGATCAGCACTGCGACGTACCGAGTCCTGCCAGTCCTGCCAATAGCTGTGGGAGCGGAACTCCCAGCCCTGCACGCCGACACACTGTTTCGAGAACTCTACTTGCAGGTTGTTCACCGAGCGATCGGCCAGACGTGCCTGAATATCCTTGCCCAAGACAAAGAATGTCCCGCTCAGATTCGCCTTGCGCAGGTAGTCCGCGAGCCAGTCAGTGTTGTCCGGCTGGAGGTTGGCGGCGCTGTCGAAAGTCAGCAGAAACAGCCGGTCATGCATCTCGTCACCATTGCGCTCGTAGTCTCCGAAACGATCGACTTCGCTGCTGGTCTGCGGCGACAGCGCGGCTTTGCGCATCAGTTCGTCGAGGTACTGCACATGGAAGATCCGGCTCGGTTCGGCCCATTTGGTGTAATAGCTGTCGTCACTGACCACAAACTTGGCAGCCTGCTCGCGCAGGGTCGGCAGGTCTTCGACAAGGAAACAGAACGACGCATCCTGATCGCAGCTTTGCTGGGCATAGTTGTAGTTGCTCAGCAGGCGTTGCCACACGCGTTGGCGCAGGCTGTTGATCGCGTCGATATTGACCGTGCGCAGGCCCAGACGCTGGGCCATTGCGATTTCGTCCAGCGACTCGGTGCCGAGCAGGACTCGGGCGAACATCAGGATTTCCGCCCGTGACGCCACGTCGAACAAGGTCGGATTGCCGAGCTGTTCCGGCCAGGTACTGCGATCCAGCGTCGCCACATCGCCCGGTGCCGCTACGGCACCGAAGCTCAACAGCCACGCGGTGAAGAAAAGAACAATGCGCAAAGGGATGTCTCCATAACAAAACCCGCGCGGCACTATAGCTGATGTGCAAGGTTGAAGGACGCCGCCCTCACCCCAGCCCTCTCCCGGAGGGAGAGGGGGCCGATCTGTGTGGATTTCAAATTCAGCATTCAACTCAATAGCTCAGTTCGGCGTAAATCGACAGTCCTACGCGTTCAGCTCCCTCGCCCTCCGGGAGAGGGCTGGGGTGAGGGAAAAATCCACCAGCCGTCGCAAATGCCGACCTTGGCA
>NZ_QAIU01000284.1:6810-18379 GCF_003061205.1 Pseudomonas sp. HMWF006 | reverse complement strand
CCTATAACCCCCATAGCTGGAGTCAACTCGGACAACCCCCTAGAATCGCCCCCACGATTAAAGGAGACGACTTCATGCTGATGGTGATTTCCCCCGCCAAGACCCTCGATTACGAAACACCGCCGGCGACCCAGCGCTTCACCCAGCCGCAATACCTCGATCACTCCCAGGAATTGATCCAGCAACTGCGCGACCTGACCCCCGCGCAGATCAGCGAATTGATGCACGTGTCGGACAAGATCGGCGGGCTCAACGCTGCGCGCTTCGGCAGCTGGACGCCGGCGTTCACCCCCGAGAACGCCAAGCAGGCGCTGCTCGCGTTCAAAGGCGACGTCTATACCGGTCTCGACGCGCAATCTTTCAGCGAAGCCGATTTCGACTATGCCCAAAAACACCTGCGCATGCTCTCCGGCCTCTATGGTCTGCTGCGTCCCCTGGACCTGATGCAAGCGTATCGCCTGGAAATGGGCACCAGACTGGCCAACGCCCGCGGCAAGGATCTGTATGCCTTCTGGGGCACACGCATCAGCGAATGGCTCAACGAAGCACTGGCCGAACAAGGTGATGACGTACTGCTGAACCTGGCCTCCAACGAGTACTTCTCGGCGGTCAAGCGCAGTGCCCTGAACGCACGGATCATCAACACCGAGTTCAAGGACCTGAAGAATGGCCAGTACAAGATCATCAGCTTCTACGCCAAGAAAGCCCGTGGCCTGATGAGCCGCTTTGTGATTCAGGAACGCATCAACGATCCAGCCGCCCTCAAACAGTTCGATGTACAGGGCTATCGCTACAGTGCCGAGCAATCGAAAGCGGACAATCTGGTGTTTTTGCGCGACCACGCTCCGGAATAAAGCATGCCGGTTGCACGACGCTTTCTATAAAGAGTCGTGCAGCTCGCACGATGTCAAAAATCCCCCGCCGCATTTCGCCACTTTATTGGCGCCATAAAATCGTCCCCTCAAATTCTAATTTTAGTTTCACTCGACAGCCCCGCTTTTTTTCAGTAGTGGCACGTAAATTTTTTTACGATAGTGGCACAAAACTATCTAGCGCGATTACACACCGATTAATAAAGGCCCAAGTCGAAAGTGCTATCAATTTGCGACCAGTGCCATCTTTATCAATATTTCAAAAAATTTCAGTTTTCGCGATGAGCGGGTAGGAACTATGTCCAAATGCATAGCTCATACCACCGGTAACGATTATCGCCGAGTTTGTACGAGATAACTTACGCAGTGCAGAAAACCATATAACCAAGTTGTCACGGCAACTTGCCTAGATGGTTCACTCAACTGGACAACAAACGAAGGACAGGAGATACGCACCATTAATATCCCCTACAAGGCCATGGCCGCCCCCCTATAAACGTGCTCGCCAGAGCACTCAACCGCTTGATTTACGGGATTTTTCTCCTGTCATCAAGCGTGTAAGACGATTGCACGAGACTCTTCTGAAGAGAAGAGCGGCTGCATAACAGGGCAAGTCATAACAACAAGGCCTGTTTACGCACATCTTGAGTGCACTTATTTAGACACTCGAAACTTAGTCTGCCTGCACACGGCATTGTGGCGCCTGTATGCCGCACTTTCGAGCGCACTAGTGTCCGCTGCACACCATTAACTCCGGCCATCTAATGGCTTGATAAAACACAGAGGTAATTGCGATGCGCATCAGCATATTTGGTTTGGGTTACGTTGGCGCTGTCTGTGCCGGTTGCCTGTCTGCACGGGGCCATGACGTGGTTGGCGTCGATGTTGCCAAAGACAAGATCGACATGATCAACGCCGGCAAGTCGCCGATTGTCGAACCGGGCCTGGGCGAACTTCTGGAGCAAGGTATCCAGACCGGTCGTCTGCGCGGTACGACCAACTTCGCCGAAGCGATTCGTGACACCGACCTGTCGATGATCTGCGTCGGTACACCAAGCAAGAAGAACGGCGACCTGGAACTGAACTACATCGAAGCGGTGTGCCGCGAGATCGGTTTCGTGCTGCGTGAAAAATCCACCCGCCACACCATCGTGGTTCGCAGCACCGTGCTACCGGGCACCGTCGCCAACGTGGTGATCCCGATCCTCGAAGACTGCTCGGGCAAGAAGGCCGGCGTCGACTTCGGCGTCGCGGTCAACCCGGAGTTCCTGCGCGAATCCACTGCCATCGCCGACTACGACCTGCCACCGATGACCGTAATCGGCGAATTCGACAAGGCTTCGGGCGACGTTCTGCAATCGCTGTACGAAGAACTCGACGCACCGATCATCCGCAAGGACATCGCCGTTGCCGAGATGATCAAGTACACCTGCAACGTCTGGCACGCGACCAAAGTGACCTTCGCCAACGAGATCGGCAACATCGCCAAAGCCGTCGGCGTCGATGGCCGTGAAGTGATGGAAGTGGTCTGCCAGGACAAGACCCTCAACCTGTCCCAGTACTACATGCGCCCAGGCTTCGCCTTCGGCGGTTCGTGCCTGCCGAAAGACGTGCGTGCCCTGACCTACCGCGCCGGTTCGCTGGACGTCGAAGCGCCGTTGCTCAACTCGCTGATGCGCAGCAACGAATCGCAAGTGCAGAACGCCTTCGACATCGTTGAAAGCCACGACAAACGCAAAGTCGCCCTGCTCGGCCTGAGCTTCAAGGCCGGCACCGATGACCTGCGCGAAAGTCCGCTGGTGGAGCTGGCCGAAATGCTGATCGGCAAGGGCTACGACCTGAGCATCTACGACAGCAACGTCGAGTACGCCCGTGTGCACGGCGCGAACAAGGACTACATCGAGTCGAAAATCCCGCACGTGTCGTCCCTGCTCAACTCGGACTTCGATTCGGTGATCGACAACTCCGACGTGATCATCCTCGGCAACCGCGACGAGAAATTCCGCTCGCTGGCCCAGGAAGCGCCGCATGGCAAGCAGGTCATCGACCTGGTGGGCTTCATGTCCAAAGCCACCAACGCCGGTACACGCACCGAAGGTATCTGCTGGTAAAGCAGCGCCAAGCGACAAGCCTCGGGCTGCAAGCCAAAGCGTTTCACTTGCAGCTTGAGGCTTGCAGCTCGAAGCCTCTCTTACCTTGGATGACGTCGATGACCAAGCTCAAACATTTCTTTCTGCAATCCGCCGGCTGGCTGTTGTTTTTAAGCCTGTTGATGGGCCTGGCCTTGATGCTGCCCGCGTCCACATTCGACTCCGAGTCGAAGGACTTTATTTTCCTGATTGGCGCCGTGGGTATCTGGCGCTACTCGATGGGTGCAACGCACTTTGTGCGCGGCATGATTTTTCTCTACCTCGTTTACCCGCACCTGCGCCGCAAAGTGCGCAAGCTGGGTAAAGCGGCGGACCCGTCGCATGTGTTTCTGATGGTCACCAGTTTCCGTATCGACGCGCTCACCACGGCGCAGGTCTACAGCTCGGTAATCCGCGAAGCCATCGACTGCGAACTGCCGACCACCGTGGTCTGCTCGATCGTGGAAATGTCCGATGAGCTGCTGGTGAAAGCGCTCTGGGCGCGGATGAATCCGCCAGACCGCGTGAAGCTCGACTTCGTGCGCATTCCCGGCACCGGCAAGCGCGATGGCCTGGCCTATGGTTTCCGCGCGATCTCCCGTCACCTGCCGGACGACCGCGCCGTGGTAGCCGTGATCGACGGCGACACCGTGCTCGGCGAAGGCACTGTGCGCAAGACCGTGCCGTGGTTCCAGCTGTTCGGCAACGTCGGCGGCCTGACCACCAACGAGTTCTGCGAAGTGCGCGGCGGCTACATCATGAGCGAATGGCACAAGCTGCGTTTCGCCCAGCGCCACATCAACATGTGTTCGATGGCCCTGTCCAAGCGCGTGCTGACCATGACCGGGCGTATGTCGGTGTTCCGCGCCACCGTGGTGACCAACCCGGAATTCATCGCCGACGTCGAAAGCGACTCGCTGCAACACTGGCGCCTGGGCCGTTTCAAGTTTCTCACCGGCGACGACAAGTCGAGCTGGTTCAGCCTGATGCGCCTGGGTTACGACACCTTTTACGTACCGGATGCGGCGATCAACACCGTTGAACACCCGCCGGAAAAGAGCTTCATCAAGGCCAGCCGCAAACTGATGTTCCGCTGGTACGGCAACAACCTGCGCCAGAACTCGCGAGCGCTGGGCCTGGGGGTCAAACGCCTCGGCGCCTTCACCTCGGTGGTGCTGTTCGACCAGCGCGTGTCGATGTGGACCTCGCTGCTGGGCCTGACCGTGGCAATCATCGCCAGCTTCAAGTACGGCGGCGCGTTCATCCTTGCGTACCTGCTGTGGATCGGGATCACCCGCCTGATTCTGACCCTGCTGCTGTCGTGCTCGGGTCACCGGATCGGCCCGGCCTATCCCGTGATTCTGTATTACAACCAGATCGTCGGTGCGCTGGTGAAGATCTACGTGTTCTTCCGCCTCGACCAGCAATCCTGGACGCGCCAACCCACTTCCCTGACCCGTGATCTCGCCAGCTTTCAACGTTGGTTCAACACCTGGTCGTCTCGGACCATGACCTTCTCCGCCGGCAGCATTTTCGTCGCCGTGCTGCTGATGATGGTCTGACCTGCCCCTATTGAATTAACAAGGAAATCGCCCCCATGAATACCGCCGTCAACGCCAACGTAGTGCATGAATCCGAAGCCCAGCGCCAGCACGCCCGCGTGAAAATCCCGGCCAAGCTGCGGTTCTTCGGCCCCGACCGGACCCCGCTCGAAGCACGGGTCCTCGACCTGTCCGCCGGTGGTCTGGCGTTCAACGCCGGGCAAATGCCCCTGACCATTGGCCAGGTGTACAAGGCACGCCTGCAATTCGTCATCGACAACCTCGGCATCGGCATGGACGTTGAACTGCAAGTGCGCTCCTTCGACCGCCAGACCGGCCGCGCCGGTTGCCAGTTCCAGAACCTCGAGCCGCAGGATATTTCCACCCTGCGCCACCTGATCACTTCGCACCTGGCTGGCGACATCGTCAGCATCGGCGAAGTGCTGGCGACCCTGCAGCGCGACAACTTCACCAAGGCGCGCAAGGTCAAGGACGGCGGCAGCGGCATGACCCCGTTCGGGCGTCTGAAAGCGGTGACCTTCAGCGCCGGCATTTTCGCCATCGGCCTGGTGGCGTTCGGTTTCGTATTCAAGTCGGTATACGGCATGTACTTCGTCAGCCACGCGCAGGCCGGTCTGGTCAGCGTGCCGGGGATGAACATCACCATGCCGCGTGACGGCACCGTGCAGAGCCTGGTCAAGTCCGACGGCGTAGCGGCCAAAGGCGCACCGCTGGCGACCTTCAGCACCAGCATGCTCGACGTGCTCAAGGGCCATCTGGACGAAGATCAGCTGCAACCGGCCAAGGTTGAAGAGCTGTTCGGCAAGCAAATGACCGGCACCCTGACCTCCCCTTGCGATTGCACCGTGGCCCAGCAACTGGTGGCTGACGGTCAGTACGCGAGCAAGGGCGACGTGATTTTCACCCTGGTTCCGCGCAACACCCAGGCCACCGTCGATGCGCGCTTCTCCTATCGCCAGTTCGGCGACGTGCGTCCGGGTACTTCGGTGAGCTTCCAGATCGCCGGCGAAGACCAGACCCGCACCGGCAAGATCGTCAGCAGCACCAGCCTGAAAAGCGCCGACCTGTCCTCCGACATCCGCGTGCAGATCCAGCCGGACCAGCCGCTGGACAGCAGCTTCGCCGGCCGCCCGGTGGAAGTGAACAGCGACCGTGGCCCGAACCTGAACTGGCTGATCGACAAAGCCATGGCTGCCGGTCTTTAAGTCGAGGACATGCCTGTGACTACTCCACCCATCTCAAGCACACCACAAACCCTGTGGGAGCGAGCTTGCTCGCGAATGCAATCTGACATTCAGCCTCAGTGCCGACTGACACACCGCTTTCGCGAGCAAGCTCGCTCCCACATGGGTTCAGTGTGCGCATTGGCATTGGCAGTCAGTCTCGCCGGTTGTGCCGGCCTGCCCGATCAACGCCTGGCCAACGAAGCGCTCAAGCGGGGCGACACCGCCACCGCCGCGCAGAACTACCGCGCCCTGGCAGACCTGGGTTACAGCGAGGCGCAAGTCGGCCTCGCCGATATCCAGGTCGACAGCCGCGACCCCGAGCAGATCAAACAGGCCGAAGCGACTTACCGCGCCGCCGCCAGTGTTTCGCCGCGTGCTCAGGCGCGTCTCGGCCGCTTGCTGGTGGCCAAGCCGGGTTCCACTGAAGCCGAGCACCACGAAGCCGAAAGCCTGCTGAAAAAAGCCGCCGCCCATGGCGAAGGCAATACGTTGATCCCGCTGGCGATGCTGTACCTGCAATACCCGCACAGCTTCCCCAACATCAACGCCCAGCAGCAGATCGACCAGTGGCGCAAATCCGGTTACCCGGAAGCGGGTCTGGCGCAAGTGCTGCTGTATCGCACCCAGGGCACCTACGAACAGCACCTGGATGACGTGGAAAAGATCTGCAAAGCCGCGCTCAACACCACCGACATCTGCTACGTCGAACTGGCCACGGTCTATCAGAAACGTGCCCAGCCGGAGCAACAGGCCCAGCTGATCAAGCAAATGCAGGCCGGTTACAGCCGTGGCACCGTCACTGCGCAGCGTGTCGATTCGGTGGCCCGTGTACTGGCCGATTCGACCCTGGGCAAGACCGACGAGAAGACCGCGCAATCGCTGCTCGAACCGATCGCCCCGGGCTATCCGGCGTCGTGGGTGACCCTCGCGCAACTGCTCTACGACTTCCCGGAACTGGGCGACGTCGATCAGATGATGCAGTACCTGGACAACGGCCGCGCCGCCGACCAGCCGCGCGCCGAGCTGTTGCTGGGCAAGCTCTACTACGAAGGCAAACTGGTGCCGGCCGACGCGAAAGTCGCCGAGGAACATTTCCAGAAAGCCGTTGGCCGCGAGGTTGCCGCCGACTATTACCTCGGCCAGATCTATCGCCGTGGTTACCTGGGCAAGGTCTATCCGCAGAAGGCCCTAGACCATCTGCTGACCGCTGCGCGCAACGGCCAGAACAGCGCCGACTTCGCTATCGCCCAATTGTTTTCCCAAGGCAAGGGCACCCAGCCCGACCCGGTCAACGCCTATGTGTTCAGCCAACTGGCCAAGGCACAGAACACCCCGCAAGCCGATGAACTGGCGACCACCCTCGCAGCGCAATTGCCGCCCGAGCGTCTGGCCGAAGCCCAGCGCCTGCTGCAACAGGAACAGGCCAGCCGTGGCGCCCTGAATCAGAACACGCTGCAACTGCACGCCCTGCAAGAAGAAGACGGCGAGGAATCCCTATGAAGTTGAATCCCTTTGTGAAGGCCGGCATTGGCCTCACGTTCGCGCTGATCTGGTCTTGCCCGACACTGGCCGCGATCACTGAATCGAAGAACTTCGGCCTGGAAGTGAAAATCACCGGCCAGTCCGAAGACGACCGCGACCTCGGCACCGCCAGTGGCGGCGACGTCAACGGCTTGGGCCTCGACCTGCGTCCGTGGGTCTACGGCGAAAGCGGCGCGTGGAGCGCCTACGCCATGGGTCAGGCCGTGACCTCGACCGACATCATCGAAACCGACACCCTGCAACAATCCGACGGTGAACAAGCCACCGACAACAGTGATCGCAAAACCAAGAAGAACTACCTGGCGATGCGCGAGTTCTGGGTCGGCTACAGCGGTCTCACGCCGTACCCGGGCGAGATGCTCAAGTTCGGTCGCCAGCGCCTGCGCAATGACGACGGCCAATGGCGCGACACCAATATCGAAGCGCTGAACTGGACCTTCGACACCACCCTGCTGCGTGCCAACGTCGGCGTCGCCGAGCGTTTCAGCGAATACCGCACCGACCTCAAAGAGCTGGCGCCGAAAGACAAGGATCGCCTGCACGCCTACGCCGACGCCGCTTACCAGTGGACGCCGGGGCAATGGGTCGGCATTCGCGGTCATCACACTCACGATGACGGCAAACTCGATTACGCCGAGCCGGGCGTCCCGCGCGACTCGCTGGATAAAACCCAGAACGGTGACATCAGCTGGCTCGGCCTGACCGCCGACAGCGACGCCTACAACTGGCGCAACACCAACACCGTCAACTATTGGGGCAGCATCACCGGCATGAGCGGCGACCGTGACACGGTCAACGCCCTCAACGCCGATGGCTCGAGCCCGGCACAAGCCAAGCGCAGCGAAGACGTCAACGGCTGGGCCACCGACATCGGTGTGCGTCTGCGCATTGATCCGCAATGGCAAGTCGGCGGTGCCTATGCCCGCGCCAGCGCCGATTACGAGCAGAACGGTCTGGAGAGCAACCGCTCCAACTACACCGGTACCCGCTCGCGGGTGCACCGTTTCGGCGAAGCCTTCCGTGGCGAAATGAACAACATGCAGACCGCCACCCTGTTCGGTTCCTGGATGGTCAACGACGAGTACGACGCCAGCCTGATCTACCACAAGTTCTGGCGTGTCGACGGCAACAAGCCGGTCGGCAGCAACGGCATCAATGCGGTGGAAAACAACACCGACGACGCCACCGGCGCGATTCTTTCCAGCACCTCGCTGCCGCTTGAAGACGGCAACAAGGACCTCGGTCAGGAGATGGACCTGGTCGTCACCAAGTACTTCAAGCAAGGCTTGTTGCCGGCCGCCCTGAGCCAGTCGATCGACGAGCCGTCGGCCCTCGTGCGCTTCCGTGGCGGTGTGTTCAAGCCGGGCGATGCCTACGGCAAGCAGGTTGATTCGTACATGCACCGCGCGTTCATCGACGTGATCTGGCGCTTCTGATGCAAACCGCCAAGGGAGTGCCCGACATGATCAGCACCAGGACAGGCTCACTCAGCCTGCTGGCCGGCGCGATGCTGCTGGCCAGCGCCAGCGCCTTCGCGACAGTGGAGCCGGTTAAGCCGGTGACCACCGCGAAAGAGCTGCAACAAGCCAAGACCTACACCGTCAGCAGCGCACCCACCGAGGCGCTGAATCTGGCCGCGCCGAAGCTGCCGGACATTTCCGGCTACACCGCCGAAGCCGCCGCCGCGAAAATCGTCCGCAGCAAAGCAGGCAAAGTCAGCGTGCGCCGGATGATGCAGGAAGACGCGCTGAAGGACTTCATCGGCGGCGACAACAAGATGGCCGAGTGGGTGGTGCGTCAGCACGGCATCCCGCAGGCGATCTTCGTCGACGACGGTTACCTGAACCTCAAGGATCTGGCGCAGAAACTGCCCAAGCAGTATTTCAGCGAGACCTCGCCGGGTGTGTATCTGGCAAAGCTGCCGATCGTGGTCGGCCGCAAAGGCATCCTTGAAATCGACGGTCAGACCCAGGAACTGCGCCTGTCGCAAGAGGCCGGTGCATTCATGGTCAACGACGGCCAACTGTTTGTGCGTGACACCAAAGTCACCGGCTGGCGCGAAAAGGACAACGGCCCGGCAACGTTCCGTTCGCCGAAGGAATTCCGTCCGTTCCTGCTGGCCTGGGGCGGCACCGAGACCTACATCGTCAACAGCAAGATGGCCAGCTTCGGCTACGCCAACAGTAAGTCGTACGGGGTGAGTATTTCCCAGTACACGCCGAACATGGCCAAGGTCCTCAAGCGTCCCGAGCCGACCGGCTGGATCGTCGGTTCCGAGTTCTCCGACATGTGGTACGGCTTCTACTGCTACGAGACCCGCGACTTTGTGGTCAAGGGCAACACCTACAAGGACAACATCGTCTACGGCATCGACCCGCACGACCGTTCCCACGGCCTGATCATTGCCGAGAACACCGTCCACGGTACGAAGAAGAAGCACGGGATCATTATTTCCCGTGAGGTCAACGACAGCTTCATCTTCAACAACAAGAGCTTCGACAACCACCTCTCGGGTCTGGTGATCGACCGGAACAGCGTCAACAACATCATTGCCTACAACGAGATCTACAAGAACCACACCGACGGCATCACCCTCTACGAGTCCGCCGACAACCTGCTGTGGGGCAACAAGGTCATCAGCAACAAGCGCCACGGCATCCGCATTCGTAACAGCGTGAACATCCGCCTCTACGAAAACGTCGCCATGGCCAACGGTTTGACCGGCGTCTACGGCCACATCAAGGACCTCACCGACACCGACCGTGACATCAAGCTCGACCCGTTCGATGCCCAGGTGTCGCTGATTGTGGTTGGCGGTGAACTGGCGGCCAACGGCAGCGGCCCGCTGTCGATCGACTCGCCCTTGAGCGTCGAGCTGTATCGCGTGTCGATGCTGGCGCCGACCAAATCCAGCGGCATCAGCTTCAACGGCATCCTCGGCGAGCGCCAGGATGAAATTCTCGACCTGCTGGTGCGCCAGCAGAAAGCCGTGCTGATCGACCCTGTCGAACGCCAGACCGAAATGCAGGACTGAGGATAATTTTATGCACCCACACTTGATCAGATTACTCAGCCTGTCGGCCCTGACCGTGGGCATTCTGGCGGCCAGCAACGGCGCCCGTGCGGACGAAGTGAAAGCGCCCGAGTTCACCGCCGAACCGTGCTGCAACCTGTGCCCGGCCGCGCATGACGCGAAGAACTACACCACGCGTTATCAGCAGAACTTCACCACCCTGGTGCAGGCGCAGGGCGACTGGCTGTTCCGCACGCAAGAAGACTTGCGCACCGAGTTCAACACCACCCCGGCCGGTTACAAACGCCTGCAACAACTGCACGATGCGTTCAAAGCCAAAGGTGTCGAGCTGGTGATCGTTTACCAGCCGACCCGTGGCCTGGTGAACCGCAACAAGCTCAACCCGCAGGAAAAAGCCGCGTTCGATTACGAGAAAGCGCTGGGCAACTACAAGACCATGCTCGGGCGTTTCGCGCAGATGGGATACGTGGTGCCGGACCTGTCGCCGCTGACCAACGAATCGCTGCCGGACACCCTGCCCGCCCATGACTTCTACTTCCGTGGCGACCAACACTGGACGCCATACGGCGCGCAGCGCACGGCGAAAATCGTCGCCGAGAAGGTCAAGCAGATTCCGGCCTTCGCCGACATTCCCAAGCGTGAATTCGAGACCAAGCGCTCCGGGCGCATGGGCAAGACCGGCACCCTGCACAACATGGCCGGGCAACTGTGCGGCACCAGTTACGCAATCCAGTACATGGATCAGTTCACCACCGAGCCGAAAGGCGAAGCCGGTGACGGCGACCTGTTCGGTGATTCCGGCAACCCGCAAATCACCCTCGTGGGCACCTCGCACAGCGGCAAGAACTACAACTTCGCCGGCTTCCTCGAAGAGGCGATCGGCGCCGACATTCTCAACGTCGCCTTCCCCGGCGGCGGCCTGGAAGGTTCGATGCTGCAGTACCTCGGTAGCGACGAATTCCAGAAGACCCCGCCGAAAATTCTCATCTGGGAATTCTCGCCGCTGTACCGCCTCGACCAGGAAACCATCTATCGCCAGATGATGTCCCTGCTCGACAACGGCTGCGAAGGCAAAGACGCGCAAATGTCCGCCAGCACCACGCTCAAGCCGGGCAGCAAACAAGAACTGCTGGTCAACAGCAAAAACCTGAACCTGCAGAACAGCAGCCATCAGGTCGACATCCGCTTCGCCGACCCTTCGGTG
>NZ_QAIU01000284.1:0-6800 GCF_003061205.1 Pseudomonas sp. HMWF006 | reverse complement strand
ATCGAGAAACCGGAAACTTCCGACACCGACGGTCGTTTCGCCTTTGAGCTGCGCACGGACGAAGACTGGGCCTCGCAAAACCTGCTGGCCGTCGAAGTCCAGGGCCCGGAAGCGGGCACCGCGCCACAAAAAGTCGAAGCGAAAATCTGCAAACGCAACGTATTCCCGGGCGCTGGGCAACAAACCGCTCAGGTCGGGCAATGAGGTCTGCTATGCGAAATCGAACGATCAAACACTTGCTTGCACCATCCCTGCTGACCCTGGCGATGTTCGCCGGGGCCACTCAGGCCGCCGCGCCACTGCGTCCGCCGCAGGGCTACTTCGCGCCTGTGGATAAATTCAAGACCGGCGACAAGAGCGAAGGCTGTGACGCGATGCCCGCGCCGTACACCGGTCCGCTGCAATTTCGCAGCAAATACGAAGGTTCGGACAAGTCCCGCGCGACACTGAACGTGCAGTCGGAAAAAGCCTTCCGTGACACCACCAAAGACATCACCACGCTGGAACGCGGCACCGCCAAACGGGTGATGCAGTTCATGCGCGACGGTCGCCCGGAGCAGCTCGATTGCACGCTGAACTGGCTGACCGCGTGGGCCAAGGCCGATGCGTTGATGTCGAAAGACTTCAACCACACCGGCAAGTCGATGCGCAAATGGGCGCTGGGCAGCATGGCCTCTTCGTACATTCGCCTGAAGTTCTCTGACTCGCATCCGCTGGCGCAGCATCAGCAGGAAGCGCAGTTGATCGAGGCGTGGTTCAGCAAAATGGCCGATCAGGTGGTCAGCGACTGGGACAACCTGCCGCTGGAAAAAACCAACAACCACTCGTACTGGGCCGCGTGGTCGGTGATGGCCACCGCCGTCGCCACCAACCGTCGCGACCTGTTCGACTGGGCGGTGAAGGAATACAAGGTCGGGGTCAATCAAGTCGACGCCGACGGCTTCCTGCCGAACGAACTCAAGCGCCAGCAACGCGCCCTCGCCTATCACAACTACGCCCTGCCGCCGCTGGCAATGATCGCCAGTTTCGCCCAGGTCAACGGTGTCGATCTGCGTCAGGAAAACAACAGCGCGCTGAAACGTCTGGGTGACCGGGTGCTGGCCGGGGTGAAAGACCCGGACGAATTCGAGAAGAAGAACGGCAAAGAGCAGGACATGACCGATCTGAAAGAGGACATGAAATTTGCCTGGCTCGAACCGTTCTGCACCCTCTACACCTGCCCGCCGGATGTGATCGAGAAGAAGCACGGCATGCAACCGTTCAAGACCTTCCGCCTGGGTGGCGACCTGACCAAGGTCTACGACCCTTCGCATGAAAAGGGCAACAAGGGTTCATGAAGCAAAAGCCCCTCACCCTAACCCTCTCCCAAAGGGAGAGGGGACTGACCGAGGTGCTTTTGAGAAATCCGCCGACCTGAAATATCGAGTCGATCTCAGTTGAAAAACAATCGCGATCAGGCTGCAAGGAAATACCGAGTCGATCTCAGGCTTTGAAAAAACGAGATCAGGCTGCACAGAAATACCGGGTCGATCTCCATTTTTGAAAACCATGGAGATCAGGCTCCCTCTCCCTCCGGGAGAGGGCGGGGGGTGAGGGAGCTTTCAAGGCCCTGCACAACCCTGACAGCAACACCGTTTCACCCCTCCACTACCACGGGGGGTTTGGGGGGGCTTTGGCCCTTGACTGTTGGTTCAAACATGGAGAGATCGGGATGGTATTTTCATCCAACGTGTTCCTGTTTCTGTTCTTGCCGATCTTTCTCGGCTTGTACTACTTGAGCGGGCAACGCTATCGCAACCTGTTGCTGCTGATTGCCAGCTACGTGTTCTACGCGTGGTGGCGGGTGGACTTCCTGGCGCTGTTCGCCGGCGTCACCCTGTGGAACTACTGGATCGGCCTGAAAGTCGGTGCCGCCGGCGTGCGCACTAAACCAGCACAACGCTGGTTGCTGCTCGGCGTCGCGGTCGACCTGTGCATCCTCGGCTACTTCAAGTACGCCAACTTCGGCGTCGACAGCATCAACGCGATGATGACGTCGGTCGGTCTTGAGCCGTTCATCCTCACGCACGTGCTGTTGCCGATCGGTATTTCGTTCTACATCTTCGAGTCGATCAGCTACATCATCGACGTGTATCGCGGCGACACCCCGGCCACCCGCAACCTGATCGACTTCGCGGCGTTCGTGGCGATCTTCCCGCACCTGATTGCCGGCCCGGTCCTGCGTTTCCGCGACCTCGCCGACCAGTTCAACAACCGCACCCACACCCTCGACAAGTTCTCCGAGGGCTGCACGCGGTTCATGCAGGGTTTCATCAAGAAGGTGTTCATTGCCGACACCCTCGCCGTGGTCGCCGACCACTGCTTCGCCCTGCAAAACCCGACCACCGGTGATGCCTGGCTCGGCGCGCTGGCGTACACCGCGCAGCTGTATTTCGACTTCTCCGGTTACAGCGACATGGCCATCGGCCTGGGCCTGATGATGGGTTTCCGCTTCATGGAAAACTTCAAGCAGCCGTACATCAGCCAGTCGATCACCGAGTTCTGGCGCCGCTGGCACATCAGCCTGTCGACCTGGCTGCGTGACTACCTGTACATCACCCTCGGCGGCAACCGTAAAGGCACGCTGATGACCTATCGCAACCTGTTCCTGACCATGCTCCTCGGTGGTCTGTGGCACGGCGCGAACATCACCTACATCGTCTGGGGCGCCTGGCACGGCATGTGGCTGGCGATTGAAAAAGCGCTGGGCCTGAACACCTCGCCACGCAGCCTCAACCCGATCCGCTGGGCGCTGACCTTCCTGCTGGTGGTGATGGGCTGGGTGATCTTCCGTGCCGAGAACCTGCACGTTGCCGGGCGCATGTACGGCGCGATGTTCAGCTTCGGCGACTGGTCGCTGTCGGAACTCAACCGCGCGAGCCTCACCGGTCTGCAAGTGGCAACCCTCGTTGTTGCATACGTGACGCTGGCGTTTTTCGGCCTGCGTGACCTGTACACCAACCAGCCGCCGGCCAAGAGCAAACCTGAAGTCAACGTCGAGGCCAACGGCCCTGCCACCGCCACGCCAGGAATAATCAAAGCCGCCCCTGGCGAAAACCCGGCGAGCATCCATGAGCCCGGCTACACCGTCGGCGTCGAAGCCCAGGTGCAACCGGCTTACTGGACGGCGGACTGGTCGCGCTACGTGATGCGCGGGCTGATCCTGCTGCTGTTCATCGCTTCGATTCTCAAACTTTCGGCGCAAAGCTTCTCGCCGTTCCTTTACTTCCAGTTCTGAGGGATCTGACATGACCCGCTCATTACGCATCTTCTACATCGCCCTGTTCCTGGTGACCTTGTTGGTCCTCGGTCTGTGGTCGGTTCGCAGCTTCTTCGGTTTCAGCACCAACGCCGATGCGACGGTGCTCAACGGCCGCTGGACCAAGGCTGTGGAAACCCACTACGACGACCAGTTTCCGATCAAGCGTCTGGGCACCAACCTCTGGGCCGCGCTGGATTTCAAACTGTTCAACGAGGGTCGTCCGGGCGTGGTGCTCGGTCGCGATCAGTGGTTGTACAGCGACGAGGAATTCAACCCGATCGTCAACGAAGAGCTGAACCTGCAAGGCAACTACGCGCTGGTCGAAGGCGTGCGCCAGACCCTCAAGGCCAAAGGCGTGAAACTGGTGATGGCGATCGTGCCGGCCAAGGTTCGTCTGTACCCGGAGCATCTGGGTGAAGTGAAACCGGCGAGCATTCACGAAAACCTTTATGAGGATTTCCACCACCGCGTCGCGGCGGACAAGATCCTTGCTCCTGACCTGCTCAAGCCACTGCAACAGGCCAAGCACAATGGTCAGCAAGTGTTCCTGCGCACCGACACCCACTGGACGCCGGAAGGCGCCGAGATTGCCGCCAACACTCTGGCGAAAACCATCGCCGACAAGTTCCCGCTCAGCGGCGAGCCGCAGCGTTTCGTTACCACGCCAGCGGAGAAGGTCACGCACAAGGGCGATCTGCGCTTGTTCCTGCCGCTCGATCCGCTGTTCGAAAACCTGATGCCGGCGCAAGAGCCGCTGCAAAAGCGCAACACCGTGGCCGCCGAGCAACCTGCCGGTGACGACGCGCTGTTCGCCAGCAATGAGGTGCCGGTGGCACTGGTCGGCACCAGTTACAGCGCCAACCCCAACTGGAACTTCGTCGGTGCGCTGAAACAAGCGCTGCACAGCGACGTGGTGAGCTACGCCGAAGACGGCCACGGCCCGATCCTGCCGATGCTCAGCTACCTGAAAAGCGATGACTTCAAGAACAGCCCGCCACAGGTGCTGATCTGGGAGTTTCCTGAACGTTATCTGCCTGTGAACAACGAAATCGGCGACGCCGACCCGCAGTGGGTCGCAGAGCTCAAACAAGCCGGTGCTCGCCAACAAAACGTAGCTATCAACACTAAATCCGAGACGCCCGATCGGGCGCAAAACTGAAAGAGAGGTACACCATGACTTTCACTACTACTCCTCGTCGTCTCGCTAAAAGCTTCGCACTGGTTGCTGGCCTCAGCGTGCTTTCCGTCCCTGCCTTTGCCGGTGGCGACGCCGCGCTGTACGGCCCGACCGCACCGAAAGGCTCGACCTTCGTGCGGGTCTACAACGCCAGCAACGCTGAAGTCAGCGCGACTGTCGGCAGCACTAATCTGAGCGACGTTGCGCCACTGGCCAGCAGCGATTTCAGCTTCATGCCGGGCGGTGACTACAGCGCCAAAATCGGCAGCCAGACCCTGCCGGTAAAACTCGCCGGTGACCACTACTACACCCTGGTCAACAACGCGTCCGGCGCGCCGCAACTGATCGAAGAACCGCCGTTCAAGAACAAGCAGAAATCCCTGGTGCGCGTGCAGAACCTCAGCGACAAGCCGCTGACCCTGAAGACCGCCGACGGCAAGACCGATGTGGTGCCGAACGTAGCGGCCAAGGGCCGTGGCGAACGTGAAATCAACCCGGTGAAAGTCAGCCTGGCGCTGTATGAAGGCGACAAGAAAGTCGGCGACGTGAAACCGGTCGCGCTGGAACGCGGTGAGGCAGCAGTGCTGTACGTCACGGGTTCCGGTAGCAGCCTGTCGCCAGTCTGGGTGAAACGCCCGGTGTCGACGCGCTAACAATTTTTCCTGACTGACGCATATCCCCTGTGGGAGCGAGCTTGCTCGCGAAAGCGGTCTGACATTCAACAGATGTGTCGACTGATACGCCGCCTTCGCGAGCAAGCTCGCTCCCACAATGATCGGGTTGTCAGCTCGGATACGAGACAAAAACAAGAGTGAAACGACACATCGTTCGTGCCTCTAACCCAATTGATTTTTATGGAGTAACAACATGATTCCGGTGATCTTGTCAGGTGGTAGCGGTTCGCGTCTGTGGCCGCTTTCGCGCAAACAATTCCCTAAGCAATTCCTCGCCCTGACCGGCGAACACACGCTGTTCCAGCAAACCCTCGAACGCCTGGTGTTCGAGGGCATGGATACGCCGATCGTGGTCTGCAACAAGGATCACCGCTTTATCGTCAACGAGCAGTTGGCCGCTCGCAATCTGGAAACCCAGCGCATCCTGATGGAGCCATTCGGCCGCAACACCGCGCCAGCGGTGGCGCTGACCGCGATGATGCTGGTCAATGAAGGTCGCGACGAATTGATGCTGGTGCTGCCGGCCGACCACGTTCTCGATGATCAGAAAGCCCTGCAACGCGCCCTGGCGCTGGCCACCGTCGCCGCCGAAAACGGCGAAATGGTGCTGTTCGGCGTGCCGGCGACCAAACCGGAAACCGGTTACGGCTACATCAAGTCCACTGCCGATTCGCTGCTGCCCGAAGGCGTCAGCCGCGTTTCGCACTTCGTCGAAAAACCCGATGTCAAACGCGCCACCGAGTACGTCGAATCCGGTGGCTACTACTGGAACAGCGGCATGTTCCTGTTCCGTGCCAGCCGCTTCCTCGAAGAGCTGAAAAAGCACGATCCGGACATCTACGACACCTGCCTGCTGACCCTGGAGCGCAGCGTTCAGGATCCGGACACCATCACCTTCGACGAAGCCACCTTTGCCTGCTGCCCGGACAACTCCATCGACTACTCGGTGATGGAAAAAACCCAGCGTGCCTGCGTGGTGCCGCTGACCGCCGGCTGGAGCGATGTCGGTTGCTGGTCGTCGCTGTGGGAAGTCAACGAGAAAGACGCCAACGGCAACGTCAGCAAGGGCGACGTGGTGATTCAGGACAGCAAGAACTGCATGATCCACGGCAATGGCAAACTGGTGTCGGTGATCGGCCTGGAAAACATCGTCGTGGTCGAAACCAAGGACGCGATGATGATCGCCCACAAGGACAAGGTTCAGGGCGTCAAACAGATGGTCGCAACCCTCAACGAACAGGGTCGCAGCGAAACCCAGAACCACTGCGAAGTCTATCGTCCGTGGGGCTCGTACGACTCGGTGGACATGGGCGGGCGCTTCCAGGTCAAGCACATCTCGGTGAAACCGGGCGCATGCCTGTCGCTGCAGATGCACCACCACCGCGCCGAACACTGGATCGTGGTCAGCGGCACCGCCGAAGTGACCTGCGATGACAACGTGTTCCTGCTCTGCGAAAACCAGTCGACCTACATCCCGATCGCCTCGGTGCACCGCCTGCGCAACCCGGGCAAGATCCCGCTGGAGATCATCGAAGTGCAATCGGGCAGCTACCTGGGCGAAGACGATATCGAGCGGTTCGAAGATATCTACGGTCGCTCCACCCCGGTTGAACGCGGCGTGTCGGTGAAAACCATCGCGCAGTAAAAT
>NZ_QAIU01000283.1:9572-17063 GCF_003061205.1 Pseudomonas sp. HMWF006 | reverse complement strand
CCCTTGCGCCACCCGCACACCGTGCTCGGCCAATTGCAGAGATTGCCGGGACAGCTGCAAACGCTGCTGCGCGGTTTGCGCACTGTTGAACGCCTGAATTACATCGGCACGCAAGGCATTGCGCTTGCGCTCCAGTTCGATGCCGGCAGCGTCCTGCGCGCGGCTGGCGACGTCGATGCGGGCGCCGCGTTTGCCGCCCAGTTCGATCGGCTGGCTGAGCATCACCGTGGTGGTGCGCGAGTTGCGCCGGGTGTCTTCAGCCTCCCACGAAACTTCAGGATTGGGGATCAGGCCAGCCTGTTTGCGGTCGCCCTCGGCAATACCGATTTCCCATTGGGCAGCGGCCAGATCCGGGTTGCCGGCGAAGGCCGTTTGCAGGGCCTGCTCCAGAGTCAGGGTCGATGCAACCGCAAGGTTTGCAGTGGCCAGCAACAGAATGCCGCTGGCTATTTTTTTCAGGCGTGATCGCGCCATCAGTTCTGTTAAACCGGGCAATGGAAGACTTCCTTTAATCAAGAATCTTTGATGCCGCCACGGTAGAGTTTTGAACTTATCGACAAGGTGACTGGAAGATTACAAATCCGTTATCCACGGTTTGCCGAAGTTGTTTTGTTCTAGGATGCGAAGTGAAAACGGCTCTATCGAAATACATCGAAACAAAAACACAATAGTTATCTGCTGAACAGCACTTGCGGGAATCAAACTCATAAGGATTTTGTGGCTTGTGCTGCGACCGGCTGTCGCAGAGCAGCGTTTTAAAGCGCTTGGCGGTTGACCCTGTAGCCACTACAACCTTTATTGTCCGGACTTCCCCTCACCCCAGCCCTCTCCCGGGGGAGAGGGAGCCGACCGAGGTGTATGACACTTTCCATCGACCTGTTAAATCAAGTCGACTATGGATTCCGTAAAGATGTTCCACGTCGGTGCAGTTCTGAAGCCCCTCACCCTAACCCTCTCCCTCTGGGAGAGGGTTAGGGTGAGGGGCTTCTTATCGTTAAAGAACAACGTCCGGAAGACCTTACAAAAACAATAACTTTCCCGGCCACCTTAATTAAATATCCATTAATAGAAGTGGTGATAGATCATGCGAATCCTTGTCGTCGAGGACGAGCTTAAAGCTGCCGAATACTTGCATCAGGGTTTGACCGAAAGTGGTTATATCGTTGACCACGCCGCCACCGGTGCCGATGGATTGCATCTGGCGCAACAGCAGACTTATGACCTGATCATTCTCGACGTGAACCTGCCGGAACTGGACGGCTGGGGCGTGCTGGAACAACTGCGCCGCACCCACTCAACGCGGGTGATGATGCTCACCGCACGCGGGCGGCTGGCGGACAAGATCCGCGGTCTGGACCTGGGCGCCGATGACTATCTGGTCAAGCCGTTCGAGTTTCCCGAACTGCTGGCGCGGGTGCGCACCTTGATGCGCCGCAGCGAAAACATCCCGGTGCCACAGGTGTTGAAAGTGGCCGACCTGGAACTCGATCCGGGCCGCCATCGCGCGTTTCGTGGCGCGCAGCGTATTGACCTGACCACCAAGGAATTCGCCCTGCTGCACCTGCTGATGCGCCAGTCCGGCGAGGTGCTGACCCGCACGCAGATCATCTCGCTGGTGTGGGACATGAACTTCGATTGCGACACCAACGTGGTCGAAGTGTCGATCCGCCGCTTGCGGGCAAAAATCGACGACCCGTTCGAGCACAAGCTGATCCATACCCTGCGCGGTGTCGGTTACGTGCTGGAGGCGCGGGAATGAAGCCGGCCAGCCTGTCGATGCGCCTCGGTCTGACGGTGAGTACGCTCGGCGCGATGCTGGTGGTGTTTCTGGCGATCCTGGCGTATTTCGCCCTGACCCATGAGCTCAACGCGCTGTCGCGCGACAGCCTGCAAAAGAAGATGGCGCAGGTGGAGCACAGCCTGTCGCTGTACGTCGACGCCAAGGAAGTCAGTGGCAAGCCGCACATTCTGCTCGATCAGGTCATGGGCCATGACAACCTGACGCTGACCATTTATGACCGCTTGAACCTGCGTTCGCCGTTGCTCAAAGCCGGCTCCGGGCTGAGGGATCCGCGGGTCGAATTGCGGGCAGTGCGAGCGGCGACCGATCAGTTGACCTACAGCGACAGTACCGATGCCGAGGGGGCGAAATTCCTTACCGCTTCGAAGTTGATTCGGCTCAAGGATGGCAGCCGCGTGCCGGTGTTGCTGTCGATGGACAACGCCCACGATCAGGCCTTGCTCAGCGCCTATCTGCGCTCGACGCTGATTGCCCTGCCGCTGTTGCTGGTGTTCATCGGCCTCACCGCGTGGGGTGCGGTGCAGCGCGGCCTGGCGCCGATGCGCGAGTTTCGCAAAGTGGCGGCGATGGTCTCGACCCAGGACCTGGACCATCGGCTGGCGGTGGTGAACATGCCACAGGAATTGAGCGAACTGGCCCAGGGCATCAACGTCATGCTGCATCGGCTGGATGCCGGGGTGCAGCAGTTGTCGCAGTTCTCCGATGATCTGGCCCATGAGCTGCGCACGCCGATCAACAACCTGATGGGCAAAGCCCAGGTGACCTTGTCCCGCGAACGCACAACCGAGGAATACAAGGACGTATTGGTGTCCTGCACCGAGGAGCTGGAGCGCGTGGCGCGGATTGTTTCGGACATGCTGTTTCTGGCGCAAGTCAGTCATCCGTCGGCGCTGGCGCCGTTTGAATCGGTGGCGCTGGAGGCTGAGGTCGCAAAAGTGGCCGAAATGTTTTCGTTGTCGGCGCAGGAAAAGAACATTCACGTGAACGTCGTCGGCAGCGCGTCAGTGCAGGGTGACCGGTTGATGATTCAGCGGGCGGTTTCCAATTTGCTGTCGAATGCGCTGCGCCATTGCCCGGAGGGGAAAACCGTGACGCTGCTGATCGAGCAAGGTGCGACACAGGCTTCGCTGTTGGTGAGCAATCCGGGGGCAGGGATCGAGGCGCAGCATCTGCCGCATCTGTTCGATCGTTTCTACCGCGTCGACAGCGCCCGCTCGCGCTCGCAGGGCAGCACCGGGCTGGGGCTGGCGATTGTGCGCTCGATCATGAGCCTGCATCAGGGGGTGGCGGAGGTGAAAAGCCTGCCCGGCGCCATGACCGTATTCCGCTTGGGCTTTCCTGTGGCGACACCAATGGCCCCATCGCTGGCAAGCCAGCTCCCACAGTGAATTGCGGTGTACACAGAGTTTTGTGCACACCACAGAAACCTGTGGGAGCCTGGCTTGCCAGCGATGGCGGTCGATCAAGCACAAATGAAAACGGCACCTTGCGGTGCCGTTTGCCTTTCACCGCGCCACTATCACTTGCGCGCATCCGCCCACGATTTCAGCAGTTCGTTGTAGCTCACGGTCTCGCCCTTCGGCTTCTCGTTGGCCAGCTTCGGTTTCGGTGCACCCGGTTGATCAAACCAGTATTGCGCGTCGCGCTCCGGGTTCATTTTCGGTGCACACACCGCTTGCGCCTTGGAGCGTTCGAGACGCGTCATGATCGCGTCCTGATCCTTGGCCAAACCATCCAGCGCCTGTTGCGGGGTCTTCTCGCCGCTGGCCGCTTCGGCGATGTGGCTCCACCACAATTGCGCCAGACGCGGATAGTCCGGCACGTTGGTCCCGGTCGGGGTCCATTGCACGCGGGCCGGGCTGCGGTAGAACTCGACCAGGCCACCGAGCTTCGGCGCCAGATCGGTCATCGCCTGCGAGTTGATGTCCGACTCGCGAATCGGCGTCAGGCCCACAATGGTTTTCTTCAGCGACACGGTTTTCGAGGTGACGAACTGCGCATACAGCCACGCCGCGAGTTTCTGTTTCTCAGGCGTGGATTTCATGAACGTCCACGACCCCACGTCCTGATACCCAAGCTTCATGCCCTCCTCCCAATACGGTCCGCGCGGCGACGGCGCCATGCGCCATTTCGGCGTGCCGTCGGCGTTGACCACCGGCAGACCCGGTTTGGTCATGTCGGCGGTGAACGCGGTGTACCAGAAAATCTGCTGGGCGATGTTGCCTTGCGACGGCACCGGACCAGATTCGGAGAAGGTCATGCCTGCCGCTTCCGGTGGCGCGTACTTCTTCAGCCAGTCGACATACTTGGTGGTGGCGAACACCGCGGCCGGACCGTTGGTGTCGCCGCCACGGGTCACGCTGGAACCGACCGGATGGCAGTCCTCGACGCGAATCCCCCACTCGTCCACCGGCAAGCCGTTGGGCAGGCCCTTGTCGCCGCCACCGGCCATGGAGAACCAGGCATCGGTGAAACGCCAGCCCAGCGACGGGTCTTTCTTGCCGTAGTCCATGTGCCCGTAGACGCGCTTGCCGTCGATTTCCTTGACGTCTTCGCTGAAGAATTTGGCGATGTCTTCATAGGCTGACCAGTTCACCGGCACGCCCAATTCGTAGCCGTACTTTTCCTTGAATTTGGCTTTCAGGTCGGCGCGTTCGAACCAGTCGGCGCGAAACCAGTAAAGGTTGGCGAACTGCTGGTCGGGCAACTGATAAACCTTGCCGTCCGGCGCGGTGGTGAACGAGATGCCGATGAAGTCCTTGATGTCGAGGGTCGGCGAGGTGAAGTTCTTGCCTTCGTTGGCCATCAGGTCGGTGATCGACTCGGTCTTGCCGTAGCGAAAGTGCGTACCAATCAGGTCCGAGTCGTTGACCCAGCCGTCGTAGATGTTTTTGTCCGACTGCATCACCGTCTGCATTTTTTCCACCACGTCGCCTTCTTGCAGCAGGTCGTGGGTCAGCTTGATCCCGGTGATTTCGGTGAAGGCCTTGGCCAGCACCTTGGACTCGTATTCGTGGGTGGTCAGGGTCTCGGAAACCACTTTGATTTCCATGCCGCGAAACGGCTCGGCGGCCTTGATGAACCACTTCAGTTCTTCGAGTTGCTGCTCCGCCGTCAGGGTCGACGGTTTGAATTCACTGCCGATCCATTTTTTTGCCGCGTCTTCGTAGGCATCCGCCCAGGCAGATGCGCTCAAACCGCTGAGTGCCAGCATGGCTGCCAATGAAATGCTATGTCGCAGCTTATTGTTTTTGTCGAACATAGAGACCTCCTGTTTAAGTTGTGGAGCCGCGTTGCCGAACGACTCGACTAGCCCCAACGCATCACAGCCAACAGCCACACCAGGGACAACGCGGACGCCACCCAGATGCTCCAGTCGGTGGCGCCGATCACCAGCAAATGCAGGTAGGCGCTGCCGAGAAGACCGATAAACAAGCGATCGCCACGGGTGGTGGCAATCGGCAGAAAACCTCGCCGCAGGATGCTCGGCGAGCGCAACTCCCATGTCGTCATACCAACCAGAATCAGGCCGATGACGATGAAGAAAGCTGCAGTAGGTGTAGTCCAGCTCATCCATTCCATCATCAGCTCCTCAGACCCGACCGAGGGCAAAGCCCTTGGCCACGTGGTTGCGAACAAACCAGATCACCAGCATGCCCGGCAGAATGGTCAAGACCCCCGCCGCCGCCAGCACGCCCCAGTCAATGCCCGAGGCCGAGACCGTGCGCGTCATCACGGCGGCAATCGGCTTGGCATTCACCGAGGTCAGCGTGCGCGCCAGCAACAGTTCGACCCAGGAAAACATGAAGCAGAAAAACGCCGTCACGCCGATGCCGGAGCCGATCAGCGGGATAAAAATCTTCACGAAGAACTTGGGGAAACTGTAGCCGTCGATGTAGGCGGTTTCGTCGATTTCCTTGGGCACGCCGGACATGAAGCCCTCGAGAATCCACACCGCCAGCGGCACGTTGAACAGGCAGTGCGCGAGTGCCACGGCGATGTGCGTGTCAAACAGCCCGATCGACGAATACAACTGGAAGAACGGCAGCAGAAACACCGCCGGCGGCGCCATGCGGTTGGTCAGCAGCCAGAAGAACAGGTGTTTGTCGCCGAGGAAGCGATAACGCGAAAACGCATACGCCGCCGGCAACGCCACGCTCAGTGAGATCCCCGTGTTCAGGCTGACGTAGTACAGCGAGTTGATGTAGCCGCTGTACCAGCTCGGATCGGTGAAGATCACCTTGTAGTTCGCCAGCGTGAAGTCCTGTGGGAAAAGGGTTAACCCGCCGAGGATTTCGGTGTTGCTCTTGAACGACATGTTCAGCAGCCAGTAGATCGGCACCAGCAGGAACAGGATGTACACCAGCAGCGGAATCAGCTTTCTCTTGCTCATGGCCGGGCCCTCAGCGGTTGGCGTCGGAATGGGTCATGGCGGTGTAGAACAGCCACGAAACCAACAGGATGATCAGGAAGTACACCAGCGAAAACGCCGCTGCCGGACCGAGGTCGAATTGCCCTACCGCCATCTGCGTCAATGTCTGGCTCAAGAACGTCGTGGCGTTACCCGGCCCGCCGCCGGTGAGCACGAACGGCTCGGTGTAGATCATGAAACTGTCCATGAAGCGCAGCATCACCGCGATCAGCAGCACGCTTTTCAGCTTCGGCAACTGAATGTGGCGGAACACTGCCCACGCCGACGCCCGGTCGATGCGCGCCGCCTGGTAATACACGTCGGGAATCGCCCGCAGACCCGAGAAGCACAACAGCGCCACCAATGAAGTCCAGTGCCAGACGTCCATCACCAGCACCGTGACCCAGGCGTCCATGGTGTTAGCCGCGTAGTTGTAGCTGATGCCCATCGCGTTAAGGCTCGACCCGAGCAGACCGATGTCGGCGCGGCCGAAGATCTGCCAGATCGTGCCGACCACGTTCCACGGGATCAGCAGCGGGATTGCCAGAATGATCAGCACCACCGACGACCAGCGGCCCTTGGTCGGCATGGTCAGGGCGACGGCGATGCCCAGCGGGATTTCAATCAGCAATACGCACGCGGAGTAGATGAACTGGCGCAGCAGCGAGTCGTGCAGACGTGGATCGAGCAGCACTTGCTTGTACCAATCGGCGCCAACGAAGTAGCGGCTGGATTGGTCGAAGATGTCCTGCACCGAATAGTTGACCACGGTCATCATCGGGATCACCGCACTGAAGGCCACCAGCAGAAACACCGGCAATACCAGCCACCAGGCCTTGTTGTTCTGCACCTTGTTCATGGCTGCACCTCATCACCGGCTTCAAGCAGAAATTCATCGGCATAGACCATCAACCACTGCGCTGGAAAACTGATGTACGCCGTGCCCTGCGGCACCGGTTTGTCTTCGGTCAGGCGCACCTTGAGCGGCGCGCCATCGAGGTCGAGGGTCATGATCTTGTAGGTGCCGAGGTCTTCGACGTGTACGACCCGCGCCTGCATCGCGTCATCAAACGGCTCGTCCCACACATGAATGAACTCGGGGCGGATGCCGACCTTCAGATTTTTCCACTGACCGTGCTCGATATGCCGTTGCATGGCGTCGGACAACGGCAGGTGCGTCGAGGCGAAACCGACGCCGCCGGGTTGCGGCTGCACGTCGATCAGGTTCATCCCCGGACTGCCGATGAAGTAGCCGACAAAGGTGTGGCTCGGCCGCTCG
>NZ_QAIU01000283.1:0-9562 GCF_003061205.1 Pseudomonas sp. HMWF006 | reverse complement strand
AGACGTCGTCACGCACCAGACCACGGCCCATGGAGACTTTCTGTTTTTCGTCGGCGGTGAGGTTACGGGCCTTTTTGCTCAGCAGGTTTTGCAGGTCGAGGACTTCGGCAATTTCCTGCACCTTGCTGTGCACTTTCGCCTCGGCCATGCCCTGATTGCGCAGCGGAAAGGCGAGGTTATCGAACACGGTCATGGTGTCGTAGACCACCGGAAACTGGAAAACCTGGGCGATGTTGCGCTTCTCCGGCGTCAGGTCATTCACCGCTTTGCCGTCGAACAACACATGGCCCTGCGAGGGGCTGAGCAGGCCGGAAATGATGTTGAGCAACGTCGACTTGCCGCAACCCGACGGCCCGAGCAAGGCGTAGGCGCCGCCCTGCTCCCAGACGTGATCCATCTCGCGGATGGCATAATCCTCCGAGCCGCTCGGGGTTTTGCTGTAGCTGTGGGCGAGGTGCTGCAAACGGATTTCGGCCATCAGGCAACCCTCGCGACACGCCGGCCCGGTGCTTGCACCAGACGGCCCTGCGCATCGAACACAAACAGTTTATGGGTCGGGATGTAGATGCGGATCGGCGCATCGACGTCGTATTCGTGAACCCCCGGCAGGTGCAGCACCAGCAGGAAATGCTCGTTGCGCACGTGCAGGAAGGTTTCCGAACCGCTGATCTCCGCCACTTCGACGGTGACCGCCAGTTCCAGATCGTCATCGTTGCTCGGCACCAGCGAAATGTGGCTGGGGCGCACGCCGAAACGAAACTCGCCCTCACCCACCGGGCGCAGATCGACGTTCAACGGGAAGTGCACGAAATTGGCGAAGCTGACTTCGTTGCCGGCGATGCGTCCGGGCATCAGGTTGATCGGTGGTTCGGAGAACAATTCCGCCGCCAACACGGTTTGCGGCTGGTGGTACACCGAAGTCGACGGGCCGCTCTGAATTACCCGGCCTTCGTGAAGAATGGTTGTGGTGCCGCCGAGTGCCAGCGCTTCGTTGGGTTCGGTGGTGGCGTAGATCGCGATGGTATGGCGCGCCTTGAACAGCTCGCGCATTTCCTGACGCAGTTCCTCGCGCAACTTGTAATCGAGGTTGACCAGCGGCTCGTCGAACAGGATCAGCTCGGCATCCTTGACCAGCGCGCGGGCCATGGCGGTGCGCTGTTGCTGGCCGCCGGAGAGTTCCAGCGGATAGCGCTGCAGAAACTTCTCGATGCGCAGCATCTTCGCAGTTTCCAGCACTTTGCTCTGAATGATTTCTTTCGAGACCCCGGCCTGACGCAGGGGCGAGGCGATGTTCTCGAACACGGTCATGGTCGGGTAATTGATGAACTGCTGATAGACCATCGACACGTTGCGCAACCGCACCGGGCGCTGGGTGACATCGACGCCGTTCATCAGGATGCGCCCGCTGTCGGGCTTGTCCAGCCCGGCCATTAACCGCATGAGGCTGGTTTTGCCGGACAGCGTGCGCCCAAGCAAAACGTTGAACGAACCGGGTTCGAATTTCAGGCAGGCATCGTCGATCCAGGTCTGGCCCTCGACGGTGCGGCTGACGTGCTCCAGGGTGAGTGACATGGCTCGGCCTTTTTATTATTGGAGTCAAGCGACCTGTGCATCAGAGCGACATTCGTGCCAGAAATGGCAAGTGGTTGATTTGTCGTGAAAAGTGGCGAAAACGTGGCGAACGGGCGTTCATTGCTGAACACATTTGAACAGTTGAGCGATTGACAATGAACAATAGTGAACAACACTCTATGAACTCATTTCGGTGAACACTGGAGATCCTGTGGGAGCGAGCTTGCTCGCGAATGCGGTGTGTCATTCAACCGATTCGGTGACTGATACGACGCTTTCGCGAGCAAGCTCGCTCCCACAGTTGATCTGTGTGGTTCTCGGGATTTGGGTTCATAACAACAATAAAAACGCTGCATCAGAGGCTGACACGCCATGGCCGCACCTGCCCCGCCGCTGTCCCACGACGCGATCGTCCAGACGTCCTGGCAACGTTGCCGTGCCTTCGGTCTCGACCACCACAGCACCCCGGCCTTCGATCAACTGCCTGCCGCCAGCATCGCGCAGTTGCTCGACAGTCACCATGCGCTGGTGCAGACCACCCACCAGGAAGTCCTGCCCTATTACGAAAACATCCTTAGCAATTCCAATTGCCTGATCATGCTCGCCGACAATCAGGGCCAGGTGCTGACGTCGTGGGGCACGCAACGCTTTATCGAACCGAATCTGGCGCGGGGGTTCCGGGCCGGCGCGAGCTGGAGGGAACGCTCAAGCGGCACCAACGCGATCGGCACCGCGCTGGCCTGCGAACAGGCGGTGCATATCGAGCACGACGAGCACTTCCTCAAGGCCAACCGTTTCATGACCGGTTCCGCCGCACCGATTTTCGACGCCGAGCGCAAAGTCATCGCGGTGCTCGACGTGTCCAGCGACAGCTACCTGCCGCCGTCGCACACCCTGGGCATGGTCAAGATGATGAGCCAGACCGTGGAAAACCGGCTGATTCTCAACCTGTTCCACGGCCAGCATTTTCAACTGACCTTCAACACCGGGTTGAACAACCTCGACAGTCAGTGGGCGGGGTTGTTGATCTTCGATGAGAGCGGTCAGGTGCTGTCGGCCAATCGGCGCGCCGACAATCTGCTCGGTGTGCGCCTGTCGCGGGTCAGCGTCGAAAGCCTGTTCAAGGTGTCGCTGCTGGAGTTGCTCAATCAGCCGGAGGGCTTGCCGTTTGCCTTGCAGACGTCCGGGCGTAACCGTTTTCAGTGTCTGTTGAAGCGGCCGCAACAGGCGCCGCTCCAGCCGCGGGTGTTTGCCGAGCCGAAACGTGCGGAACCACCGGTTAGAACGTCGAACGCGATCAGCCTCAATACCTTGCACTTCGGCGACAGTCGCGTGGAAAAAGCCGTGCGCCAGGCCGAACGGTTGCTGGAAAAAGACATTCCGCTGCTCATCCACGGTGAAACCGGCGTCGGCAAAGAGGTCTTCGTCAAAGCCCTGCATCAGGCCAGCTCCCGCAGCAAACAGGCGTTCATTGCCGTCAACTGCGCGGCGATCCCCGCCGAACTGGTGGAGTCCGAACTGTTCGGCTACGAGAAAGGCGCGTTCACCGGCGCCAACCAGAAAGGCAGCATCGGGCTGATTCGCAAGGCTGACAGAGGCACTCTGTTTCTCGACGAGATTGGCGATATGCCGTTGCCGACCCAAGCGCGGTTGCTGCGCGTGTTGCAAGAACGTTGCGTGCAACCGGTGGGCAGTAGCGAGCTGTTCCCGGTGGACTTGCGGATCATTTCAGCGACGAACCGCTCTTTACGTGAACAAGTGCAATTGGGCCGGTTTCGTGAGGATTTGTACTACCGCATTGGCGGTTTGACCCTGGAACTGCCGCCGCTGCGCGAGCGCAGTGATAAGCAGGCATTGTTTAAACGACTGTGGGAACAGCATCGTGAGCCGACGCAATGGGCGGGTTTGAGCCAGGAAGTGCTGGAGCTGTTCAGTCGTCATCCGTGGCCGGGGAATTTGCGGCAAGTCAGCAGCGTGATGCAGGTGGCGTTGGCGATGGCTGAGGAGCAACCGGTGAGGCCTGAGCATTTACCGGATGATTTTTTTGTGGATCTGGAGATGGAGCCGGTGGAGAGTGCGGTGCCGTTGGGGCAGGCTCTGAATGATGTCGAGGCGTTGAACCGGGAGTTGAAGGCTTCCGGGGGGAATATTTCCCATTTGGCGCGGCGATTGGGTGTGAGTCGGAATACGCTTTACAAGCGGCTGCGCCAGATTGAAGGTTGAGTGAGTCCCGTTCCCCTCACCCCAGCCCTCTCCCAGAGGTAGAGGGAGCCGACCGAGGTGTCTGGCGGGGTACATCGACCTGAAAGACCGAGTTGATTATGGATTCGGCACAGCACGTTCAGGTCGGTGTATCTCGCGAACATCCCCCAATCAGTCCCCTCTCCTGCAGGAGTGAGAGCTGACCGAGGTGGCTGGCGCTGAACATCGACCTGAAACATCGTGGCGATTATGGATTCGGTACCGCACGTTCAGGTCGGCGTATCTATTGAGCATCCCCCATTCAGTCCCCTCTCCTGGGGGAGAGGGCTAGGGTGAGGGCGAAAGTTCTGGCTCAACATGCGCAACCGAAGCCGCCTCCAATGTCCGCAACCCCACCAGCACAACCACCACCATCATCAACCCTGCACCAATCGCCACGCCGAACCCTGCCCGCGCGCCCCACGCATCAATCACCAGCCCCGCCAGCATGCCGCCTAGCGCAACGCCAATGCTGATACCCGTGGTCATCCACGTCAGCCCTTCGGTGATCCGCGACGGAGGAATAATGATCGTCCCCATTTTCATCACCACGACCATCGTTGGCGCAAACGAGATGCCCGCGATAAACAGCGCCGCTGTCAGCACATAAACATCCGTTGCAAAAACAGGCAGCACACCGGTGAACGCCGTCACCAATATCCCGACCAGAAACTGTTTTTCAATCGCCAGGGAAACCCGCAATGCACCAAACGTCAGGCCCGCCACCAATGAGCCAAACGCATAGGCAGCAAGGATGAAGGTCGCCGACGCTGGCCAGCCCTGCGCATTGGCGAAGGCGACGACCGCGACATCGATTGCGCCACCAATGACGCCCATCGCCAACAGCGCCAGAACAATGGTGCGAACGCCGGGAATCAGCAGGGTTGAGCCGCCATGACTGGCGTGGCCCACGACAACTTTAGGTTCAGTCTGGCGTTGCAGCAGAAACGCGGTCACCCCAATAGCCAACAACCCGACCGCAACCAGCGGCCCGGCTTCGGCGAAAAAACTCACGCTCAGACCGATCGCCAGTGGCGGGCCGACGATATAGGCCAGCTCGGTGAGGACGGTGTCCAGCGAGAACGCTGTGTGCAATTGCGGCTTGCCCCGGAACAACTGCGTCCATCTGGCGCGGATCATCGACGGCATGCTCGGCATCGTCCCCGCCAGCGCCGCTAGAACAAACAGCAGTGCGGCCGGTGCCCGCATGTAAACCGCGAGGATCAGTGCCAGCAACATGGCAATGCTGAACGCCGTGACGACGGGTAGCACGCGGCTCTGGCCATGCTGATCAACCAGTCTGGAGATGTGTGGGCCGAGCAACGCATTGGCCAGGGTGAAAGTCCCGGCGACGGCACCGGCCAGCCAGTACACACCGGTTTGCTGCACCAGCATGGTGATGATGCCGATGCCGATCATTGCCTGTGGCAAGCGCGCGATAGAACTCGCGAGCACTAACCCGATGGCGCCTGGGGTCGTTAGCAGTTCGCGATAGTGATTGGCCATGGTGTTTCCCTTACATGATCGTCGCTGCTCAGCATCCGGCTGAACGCGTTGCCGACATCAAGACCTACGCGAACGTCAAAAGCAACCCTCACCTCAGCCCTCTCCCGGAGGGAGAGGGAGCTGACCGAGGTGTCTGGCGTTGTACATCGACCTGAAAAACCGAGTTGATTATGGATTCGGCAAAATTGCTCACGTCGGTGTATTTCTTGAGCCACCCCCATTCAATCCCCTCTCCCTCCGGGCGGTCCGACGTTTCGGGAGGGTTAGGGTGAGGGGCTGTTCTTCGCAGCCAAACAAAAACCCGCACAAGGCGGGTTTTGTTTTGAAGCTAAACACAGCTATCAGTCAGCCAGACGCCAGGTAGTCCCACCCTTCCCGTCTTCCAACACAACGCCCATCGCCGTCAGCTGATCACGGATACGATCGGACTCAGCCCAATCCTTCCCCGCCCGCGCCGCCAGACGTGCAGCAATCAGTGCATCAACCTCAGCCGCATCGACACGCCCTTCAGCGCCCGCCTGCAGGAAGTCATCCGCCTCCAACTGCAACACACCCAACACGCTCGCCAGTTCTTTCAGACGTGCCGCCAGACCGGCCGCTGCGTCGAGATCGCTCTCGCGCAGGCGGTTGATCTCGCGCACCATCTCGAACAGCACCGCGCAGGCTTCCGGCGTACCGAAGTCGTCGTTCATCACCGTGGTGAAACGCTCGACGAACGCTTCGCCGCCGGCCGGGGCAACGCTCGGCAGGCCTTTCAACGCGTGGTAGAAACGCTCCAGAGCGCCCTTGGCGTCCTTGAGGTTGTCTTCCGAGTAGTTGATCGCGCTGCGGTAGTGGCTCGACACCAGGAGGTAACGCACGACTTCCGGGTGGTACTTGTCGAGCACGTCGCGAATGGTGAAGAAGTTGTTCAAGGACTTGGACATCTTCTCGCCATTGATGCGGATCATGCCGCAATGCATCCACGCGTTGGCGTAGGTCTTGCCGGTGGCTGCTTCGCTCTGGGCGATTTCGTTTTCATGGTGCGGGAACTCGAGGTCGCTGCCGCCGCCATGAATGTCGAAGGTCTCGCCGAGGCAGCAGGTGGACATCACCGAGCACTCGATGTGCCAGCCCGGACGCCCGGCGCCCCATGGCGATTCCCAGCTCGGCTCGCCCGGTTTGGCGGCTTTCCACAGCACGAAGTCCAGCGGGTCTTCTTTCGACTCGTCGACTTCGATGCGCGCACCGATGCGCAGGTCTTCGATCTTCTTGCGCGACAGCTTGCCGTAGCCCATGAACTTGGCGACGCGGTAGTACACGTCGCCATTGCCCGGGGCGTAGGCGAAGCCCTTGTCGATCAGGGTCTGGATCATCGCGTGCATGCCCGGAATATGATCCGTGGCACGCGGCTCCATGTCCGGCTTCTTGATGTTCAGGCGCGCTTCGTCTTCGTGCATCGCGGCGATCATGCGCTCGGTCAACGCGTCGAACGATTCACCGTTCTCGCGGGCACGATTGATGATCTTGTCGTCGATGTCGGTGATGTTGCGCACGTAGGTCAGATCGTAGCCGCTGAAACGCAACCAGCGGGTCACCAGGTCGAACGCGACCATGCTGCGGCCGTGGCCGAGGTGGCAGTAGTCGTACACGGTCATGCCGCACACGTACATGCGCACCTTGTTGCCATCCAGCGGTTTGAAGACTTCTTTGCTCTTGGTGAGCGTGTTGTAGATCGTTAGCACGTTAAATCCCTTGAATCACTGGCCCCACGAATCACGCAGAGTCACGGTACGGTTGAATACCGGCTGACCGGGTTTCGAGTCCTTGATATCCGCGACGAAGTAGCCTTCGCGCTCGAACTGGAAACGGTCTTCCGGCTGTGCGTCGCCAAGCGATGGCTCAGCACGACAACCGGTCAGCACTTGCAGTGAGTCAGGGTTGATGTTGTCGAGGAAGCTCGCGCTGTCCTCGGCCTTCTCCGGGTTCGGCGAACGGAACAGGCGATCATACAGACGCACTTCGCACTCAATGCTGGCAGCCGCCGGCACCCAGTGGATCACGCCTTTGACCTTGCGGCCTTCCGGGTTCTTGCCCAGGGTGTCCGGATCGTAGGAGCAGCGCAGTTCGACGATGTTGCCGTCGGCATCCTTGATCGCTTCGTCGGCACGGATCACGTAGCTGCCGCGCAGACGCACTTCGCCGTTCGGCTCCAGGCGCTTGTAGCCCTTTGGCGGTTCTTCCATGAAGTCATCGCGGTCGATGTAGATTTCACGGGCGAACGGCAGCTTGCGCACGCCGAGTTCTTCCTTCTGCGGATGACGCGGCAGTTCGAGCTTCTCGACCTGGTCTTGCGGATAGTTGGTAATCACGACTTTCAACGGACGTAGCACGCACATGGCGCGCGGAGCGTTCGCGTCCAGGTCCTGACGGATGCTGAACTCGAGCATGCCGAAGTCGACTACGCCATCGGAACGGTTGGTGCCGATCATGTCGCAGAAGTTGCGGATCGAAGCCGGCGTGTAGCCACGGCGGCGGAAGCCCGACAGCGTGGACATGCGCGGATCGTCCCAGCCATTGACGTGCTTTTCATCGACCAGTTGCTTGAGCTTGCGCTTGCTGGTGATGGTGTAGTTGAGGTTCAGACGGCTGAACTCGTACTGACGCGGGTGCGCCGGCACTGGCAGTGCGTCGAGGAACCACTCGTACAGCGGACGATGGCTTTCGAACTCCAGGGTGCAGATCGAATGGGTGATGCCTTCGATGGCGTCCGACTGACCGTGGGTGAAGTCGTAGTTCGGGTAGATGCACCACTTGTCACCGGTTTGATGGTGATGGGCGTGGCGGATACGGTACATGATCGGGTCGCGCAGGTTCATGTTCGGCGAGGCCATGTCGATCTTCGCGCGCAGCACACGGGCGCCGTCCGGGAACTCACCGGCACGCATGCGGGCGAACAGGTCCAGGTTCTCTTCAACCGAACGGTCGCGGAACGGGCTGTTCTTGCCTGGCTCGGTCAGCGTGCCACGGTATTCCTTGGCCTGCTCAGGGGTCAGGTCGTCGACGTAGGCCTTGCCGGCCTTGATCAGCTCCACGGCCCAGTCGTGCAACTGGTCGAAATACTGCGAGGCGTAGCGCACTTCGCCGGACCACTCGAAGCCCAGCCATTTGACGTCGCTTTCGATCGCGTCGATGTATTCCTGGTCTTCCTTGGCCGGGTTGGTGTCGTCGAAACGCAGGTGCGTGACGCCGCCGAACTCCTGGGCCAGGCCGAAGTTCACGCAGATCGACTTGGCGTGACCAATGTGCAGGTAGCCGTTGGGCTCAGGCGGGAAACGGGTGACGATCTGGGTGTGCTTGCCCGAGTCCAGGTCTGCCTGGATGATCGGCCGCAGGAAATTGACCGGCACGGCAGGGCCGGACTTGGCATTCGAGGTAGGGTCGACAGTGGGCTTGCTCATAGGATCCTTGACTTACATGTGCGCGGCCGCAAAGGGGGCCAGACAAAACAAAGCCGCTATCATAGCCGATGCTGTCAAGGGCCTGACAGAGCACGGCCTATAAAGGAACGCATTTAATCGCCGGGAATTGAAAAACAGCCTCGAAATTCGCGCCTGTCACGCTAAACTGCGCACCTTGGCCGAAGCAGGCTGAACCGGTTTCGGGACTCAGTGTCCGAAAACCACGAATTCCTTATAAAGAGTAGCGATCATGACTCAAGTTAAATTGACCACCAATCATGGCGACATCGTCATCGAACTGGACGCGGAAAAAGCGCCAATCACCGTTGCCAACTTCCTCGAATATGTGAAGGCCGGTCACTACGAAAACGTGGTTTTCCACCGCGTGATCAAGGGCTTCATGATCCAGGGCGGCGGTTTCGAGCCTGGCATGCAGGAAAAGAAAGACAAGCGCCCAAGCATCCAGAACGAAGCCGACAACGGCCTGAAGAACGAGAAGTACACCCTGGCCATGGCTCGTACCATGGACCCGCATTCGGCCTCGGCACAGTTCTTCATCAACGCCACCAACAACAGCTTCCTCAACCACACCGCCAAGACCGCTCAGGGCTGGGGTTATGCCGTGTTCGGTAAAGTGGTTGCCGGTACCGACGTGGTCGACAAGATCGAAGGCGTTGCCACCACTTCCAAGGCCGGTCACCAGGACGTGCCGAAAGACGACGTGATCATCGAGAAAGCCGAGATCATCGAAGCGTGATATTGCTGATTTCAGACTTGCATCTGGAAGAGGAGCGCCCGGACAT
>NZ_QAIU01000282.1:0-2952 GCF_003061205.1 Pseudomonas sp. HMWF006 | reverse complement strand
GGTCGAAGTGCGTGTCGATGTGCAGCGCGGTTGCCAGTTGATCGGCCAGCAACGCGAGGCGGGCATGCAACAACTGGGCGTGCTCGACTTTGGCAGCACCGCACGCCTCGACGATCCTGCCGGACCTTTGGCGGCGGCGCTGACCAACCAGCGTTTGCCACGTCTTGAGTGCAACCCGGACACGCCTTATCAGATGCGCGTCGACGGCGGTTTACATGGCGGTGTCGGTGAGGTGCGCTACATGGTCGGTGCGGCGGGCGGCAAGCCGATTCCTTACCGCCTGTTTCAGGATGCCGCGCGGCGGGTGCCGCTGGTGGTGGATGTGCCGGTCAGTGGCCGGGTGCCCGACAGCGGCACTGTGGAGTTGCCGCTGTATGCGCGGATCGAGCCGCTGGCCGAAGTGCCGCGGGTCAGCCGCTACTCGGATCTGGTCAAGGTGACGGTCACCTGGTGAGCACACGGTTGCAGTCGGCAACCCGCTGGAATGGATTACGCAGGGAAGGGCGTTCGATGATGAGCGCGGTGGTCAAGTCAACCTGAAGGAGTAGGGCGGGCGCAATGGCAGGTAAACACTGGATGGTTCTGGCGGCAGGGACGCTGGCGCTGCTCGCTGAAAACGCACAGGCAGCCGTGAGTGGGCAGATTCATGCGCGACTGATCCTGATCGCCGGCTGTGAGGTGACCCATGCATCCAGTCCCGCCAGCCCGGTCAGCCATCTCGGCACCCTCGACTTTGGCCCTCAGGGGCCAACCTGGAATGCACCGATCAAGGCCAGTCTGGATGGCGACAGCAGCGGCAAACTCAATGTGGCCTGCAATCCTTCGGTCACCGGTTTCACTGTCACCATCGACGGCGGCACCCACGGTGACGGTAACACCCGGCGCCTGAGCAATGGCCGCCAGACCCTTCCCTATGAGCTGTTCGTCGATCCCTCCGGCGCCCGCAGCTACAGCATCGGCCAACAACACAATTTCGCTGTCACCAGCGGTGCGCAGATACCGATTCCGGTCTTTGGCACGGTGGTGGCGAATACCCGCGCGGTGCCGGCAGGTGTCTATACCGACACGCTGACGGTGACGCTCGACTGGTAACCCGAAGAGGACGGACACCATGCGCAGGATTGCTTCAACACTCGGTTTGTCGCTGCTGGGCCTGACACTGGCATCCAGTGCCAATGCAGCCACGACGGTCACCGGCCAGATCACCTCCAGCCTGATCCTGATCAGCAGTTGCCAGGTCAATGGCGCCGGCGGCTCCAGCGGGTTGAATTTCGGTGCGTTGAACTTCGGCACCGCCAACAGCCTGTTCACCACCGCCACCGGGCAAGTGCTCGGCGGTGGCGGCGGGGCGCTGTCGATTCTGTGCTCCAGCGGCACCACGCCGACAGTGAAGGTGCGGGCCGGCTCCCATGACGGCATGTCACCGGGTGGTACGCGAGCCTTATACGACGGGGTGGCCAACTACGTGCCTTACGACCTGTACACCGATGCCGGGCATTCGCAGCTGCTGGCAATTGACGGGACGATCAACCTCGCCGCCAGTACCGGTGTGGCGCAGACCGTGAACATTTACGGTCAGGCGGTGGGCAAGGCCGGTTTGCCGGCCGGGACGTACACCGACACCGTCGCTGTTGAACTGACGTTCTGATGCCATGGGCCGCTCTGGCGCTGTCGCCTTGCTCCTGTTGTGCGCGGGCAGTGCGCCGCTGCCGTTGACGGCGGCCACCAGCCAGAGCTTTCAGGTCAGCGCGACGGTGACGGCGGGCTGCCTGGTGGTGGGCGGGGTGTCGAACTATGGCGGGCTGAATTTCGGTTCGCGCTCGGCCCTGGCCACCGACACAGTGCAGGTGGCCCTGACCGGGGGCGTGCAATTGCAGTGCACACCGGGGGTGACGCTGAACATGAGTGTCGACGGCGGCCAGTACAACAACAGCGGCCGGCACATGCAGCTCAACAGTGGCAGTGCACGGGTGGCGTATGCGCTGTTTCGCGATGCGGCGTACAGCCAGAGTCTGGGCGTTGGTCAGAGTGTGGCGGTGGCGTACAGCGACGCGAACAACATCAGCCTGCCGATTTACGGTCAGGTGCAATTGCCGGGCAATCAGCCTGGGGGGACGTACAGCGATGTGTTGCAGGTGCAACTGTCGTGGTGAGGCGAAGTCTGGATGGCCGACAAGGAGCAGGTTTATGGGGTGTTACACGTCACGGCGGTCGCTCGGGCAGGGCGCGGTAGCGGCGTTGCTCATGGTGGGAATGAGTCATGTACAGGCCGCCAGTTCGGTGTTGATCTGGCCCATTGATCCGGTGCTGGAAGCCGATCAACAGGCCAGCGCACTGTGGCTGGAGAACCGCGGCAACGAAACCGCCAACCTGCAGATCCGCGTGTTTGGCTGGAGCCAGAACGGCTTCCAGGAGCAATACCAGAACCAGCGCGACGTGATCGGCAGCCCGCCGGTGGCGAAGATCGAACCGGGGCAGAAACAGCTGGTGCGCCTGACACGGACCAAAGACGTGCCGCCGGGGCAGGAACTGGCTTACCGAATCATCATCGACGAAATCCCTTCCGCTCAACCCCCCGTCGCTGATGGTGGCAAGACTGCCGCGGCGATCCGCTTCCAGATGCGCTATTCAGTGCCGCTGTTCGCCTATGGCGCGGGGCTGTGGAGCAAGGAAGACAGCACCCGCGCGCGCGATCCCAAAGGCATTGGCCTGCCGCAATTGAGCTGGCGCACGGTGGCGGTGGACGGCAAGCCTTACGTGGAAGTGCGTAATCAGGGCGCGGTGCATGCGCGGCTGACCGATGTGGCAATCAAACAGGGCGGGCACAGCAAACCGCTGGCCGAAGGGCTGCTGGGTTACGTGCTGCCGGGGGCGGTGATGCGCTGGCCGGCACCGAGTGGATTGGCCGGTGATTCGGCGTTGCAGGTGCGGGTCAATGGTGCGACGCAGGTG
>NZ_QAIU01000281.1:0-2923 GCF_003061205.1 Pseudomonas sp. HMWF006 | reverse complement strand
CCCTGTGGGAGCGAGCTTGCTCGCGAATACGTCGTGTCAGTCGACGTCGTTGTTGCCTGACACACCGCTTTCGCGAGCAAGCTCGCTCCCACAGGGTTTTGCATTGATCCGACGGTCTTGCTCCTGTCATCCGGCTTGTTCGGCGCCGCCGTCCTGGCTGCCTGGGTCGTGCTTGTTGTTATTACGGTTTGTTGTTTTCACGGATGACGGATGCGCACAGGCGCAACCGCCGAACCCGTGGGGGCAGTAAACAGTGATGAAATCGTGGGGGTGTCAGCGCTGGTTGCGTCGCGCCGCCCGTTGCCGGCAAGCCTCACCGAACGCCTGGAAAATCTTCAGGTACGGCGGGTTGTCCAGCACTTGCCATTCCGGGTGCCATTGCACGCCGAGGGCGAAAGTCGGGCTGTGCTCGACCGAGATCGCCTCGATCAGGCCATCCGGCGCCACGGCTTCGGCACGCAAGCCGGGGGCGAGGCGGTCGATGCCCTGGCTGTGAATCGAGTTGACCTGGAACTCGCCCGGCAATCCCAGCGCTTCGAACACACCACCGCCGAGTGCTGTCACGGCATGGGCCGGTGCGTATTGCACGGCGACATCCGGACTGTCGGCTTCGCGGTGATCGAGCATGCCCGGCAACTCGTGCACTTTCTGGTGCAGGCTGCCGCCGAACGCCACGTTCATTTCCTGGAAGCCGCGGCAAATGCCGAGCACCGGAACGCCCGCCGCGATGGCTGCACGCAATAAAGGAAGGGTGGTGGCGTCCCGCGCCGGATCGTGATCCGTGCCGGGGGCGCTGGCCGGGCCGTGATAGTGGAAGGGCTCCACATTCGAGGGCGAGCCGGTCAGCAGCAGACCGTCGAGTTGACCGAGCAGGTCTTCGATTTCAGTCAGGTTGCCAAGGGAGGGAATGACCACTGGAAGCCCCTGAGCGCCAACGCTGACAGCACGTACGTACTTGTCGCCGCTGATGTGATAGGGGTGCAGGCCAATCTGTTTGACGCACGCAGTAACGCCGATCAATGGCTTGAATGCCATTTTTATTCACCTCGAAGTTTGACACTTGAACGAGCTTTTCCGGAGCTTAGCCTCGTTGATTTTAATTAACAACTGCCATGTAAAAAATTCTAAACGCCGTTCATCAAATCTTCATGGATTCCGGCCTTGTGGCGCCTGCGTTGGCACGTGAATGTTAAAAAAAGCCCGAAAAATAAACGCTGAACGGCCGTGTGTTCGCTATTGACTTCACTTTGCCTTTCGGATTGACTGGCTCGGCGAAACAGCGGTGAACATAATAATTAACAGCTAAATAGGTGCATCATGTCGGTCCCTCTGCGTACCGTTCAACTCAACGAAGCAAACGCATTCCTTAAGAAATATCCTGAGGTTTTGTACGTCGACCTTCTGATTGCGGATATGAACGGTGTGGTGCGCGGCAAGCGCATCGAACGCACCAGTCTTCACAAGGTTTACGAGAAAGGCATCAACCTGCCGGCCTCGCTCTTCGCTCTCGACATTAATGGCTCCACGGTGGAAAGCACCGGTCTGGGCCTGGACATCGGCGACGCTGACCGCATCTGCTACCCGATCCCGGGCACCCTGAGCATCGAGCCGTGGCAAAAGCGCCCGACCGCACAACTGTTGATGACCATGCACGAACTGGAAGGCGAGCCGTTCTTCGCCGATCCGCGTGAAGTGCTGGCCAACGTCGTGCGCAAGTTCGATGAGATGGGCCTGACCATCTGCGCCGCGTTCGAACTGGAGTTTTACCTGATCGACCAGGACAACGTGAACGGCCGTCCGCAGTCGCCACGTTCGCCGGTGTCCGGCAAGCGTCCGGTGTCGACTCAGGTGTACCTGATCGACGACCTCGACGAATACGTCGACTGCCTGCAAGACATCCTTGAAGGCGCGAAAGAGCAGGGCATCCCGGCTGACGCCATCGTCAAGGAAAGCGCCCCGGCGCAATTCGAAGTCAACCTGCATCACGTCTCCGACCCGATCAAGGCGTGCGATTACGCGGTCCTGCTCAAGCGTCTGGTGAAGAACATCGCCTACGACCACGAAATGGACACCACCTTCATGGCCAAGCCGTATCCGGGCCAGGCGGGTAACGGTCTGCATGTGCACATTTCGATTCTGGACAAAGAAGGCAACAACATCTTTGCCAGCGAGGATCCCGAGCAGAACGCCGCGCTGCGACACGCGATCGGCGGTGTGCTGGAGACCCTGCCTGCGCAAATGGCTTTCCTCTGCCCGAACGTCAATTCGTACCGTCGTTTCGGCGCGCAGTTCTACGTACCGAACTCGCCGAGCTGGGGCATCGACAACCGCACCGTGGCCGTGCGCGTGCCAACCGGTTCGCCGGACGCCGTGCGTATCGAGCATCGGGTCGCCGGTGCCGACGCCAACCCGTACCTGCTGATGGCGTCAGTGCTGGCCGGGATTCACCACGGCTTGACCAATGAAATCGAGCCGGGCTCGCCGGTCGAAGGCAACAGCTACGAGCAGAACGAACAGAGCCTGCCGAACAACCTGCGCGATGCACTGCGCGAACTGGACGACAGCGAAGTCATGGCCCGCTACATCGACCCGCTGTACATCGACGTGTTCGTCGCTTGTAAAGAAAGCGAGCTGGCCGAGTTCGAGAACTCGATCTCCGACCTTGAGTACAACTGGTATCTGCATACGGTGTGATGGGTTCGGGCCTTTAAAAGCCGAAGAGCCCCTCCCCCTGCCCCCCTCCCGGAGGGAGAGGGGACTGACCGGGTTGTATTGAGATAATCAGCGACCTGAACGATCAAGTCGATTATGGATTCGGCAGCGATCTTTCAGGTCGGCGAAGATCCCAAGCACCCCCCAATCGGTCCCCTCTACCTCCGGGAGAGGGCTAGGGTGAGGGCAGCCATCTCAAGCCAGACACAAC
>NZ_QAIU01000280.1:0-1046 GCF_003061205.1 Pseudomonas sp. HMWF006 | reverse complement strand
CGCACCACCGGCCCCGGGCTGTGGGGCCAAAACGCAAAAAACGCCGCTACCTGTTTCGCCATGAGGGGCAAACGGGTGAGCGACGTCTTTGTCGTGGGTGGGGCAACCGCCGTTGGTTACCTGTGCGTTTTACTTAGCGAGATTTGTGCCAACAGGTGAAAGATCAAAAGCCCCTCACCCTAGCCCTCTCCCGGAGGGAGAGGGGACTGATTGGGGGGGCTCGCGAAGTACGCCGACCTGTGATTTCTGCTGTGAATCCATAATCGACTCGGTCTTTCAGGTCGATGTTTGACGTCAGCACACCTCGATCGGTCCCCTCTCCCTCCGGGAGAGGGCTAGGGTGAGGGGCTTTTCAAGCAGCCAGAGCTTTTCAGCCGAGCAACTCACTCATGGCAATAATCTGCTCCGCCACCTGAATCAGCTTCTGCTGCCGGCTCATGGCCTGGCGGCGCATCAGGGTGTAAGCCTCTTCTTCGTTGCAGTCCTTCATCTTCATCAGCAACCCCTTGGCCAGCTCGATGCGCTTGCGCTCGGCCAGTTGCTGGTCGCGCGCCTGCAGTTGCGCACGCAAGGCCTGATCGCTTTCGAAGCGCGCCATGGCCACATCCAGAATCGGCTGCAAGCGTTGTGCGTGAATGCCTTCGACGATGTAGGCGCTGACCCCGGACCTGATTGCCTGACGCATCACCCCCGGATCATGTTCATCGGTAAACATCACGATCGGCCTGGGCTGGTCGCGGCTGACTAGCACCACTTGTTCCATGACATCGCGGCCGGGTGACTCGGTATCGATCAGGATTACGTCCGGGCGCACCGTTTCGACGCGGGCCGGCAGGTCGATGGTCAGACCGGATTCGTCGATCACCTCGAAACCGGCTTCAGTCAACGCGGCTTTCAGGCGACCGACTTTTTTCGCCGTGTCGTTGATCAGCAGAATGCGCAACATGTTGGCGGTCTCCTGTCAGCGGCGGGCGAGTAGGGGAGCGTCATCGCTCAGGGCGTGCAGCTTGAAGCTGCGGGCGAAACCGGCCGGATCGCTGCCGTCC
>NZ_QAIU01000279.1:1015-15677 GCF_003061205.1 Pseudomonas sp. HMWF006 | reverse complement strand
GATCCTGTTGCTCGGCCAGACCGTAGCGGAACTTGCGCACACCGAGGAAGTGTTCCAGCAGATCAGCTGTCACTTTCACCGAGAAGCGTTTTTCCAGCGCGTGTTCTTTCACGGCCTTGCGGCAGACCTTGGCGATCTGACGTTCGAGGCCCCGCACACCGGCTTCACGGGTGTAGTAACGGATGATGTCGCGGATCGCTTCTTCGTCGAATTCCAGCTCGCCCTTCTTCAAACCATTGGCAGCGATCTGTTTTGGCGAAAGATATTTGACAGCAATGTTGATCTTTTCGTCTTCGGTGTAGCCCGGCAGGCGAATGACTTCCATCCGGTCCAGCAATGCCGGCGGAATGTTCATCGAGTTCGAGGTGCACAGGAACATCACGTCCGACAAATCGTAATCGACTTCAAGATAGTGATCGTTGAAGTTGTGGTTCTGCTCCGGATCGAGCACTTCCAGCAGCGCCGAAGCCGGATCGCCACGCATGTCACTGCCCATTTTGTCGATTTCATCGAGCAGGAACAGCGGGTTGCGCACGCCCACTTTTGTCATCTTTTGAATCAATCTTCCTGGCATCGAACCGATGTAAGTCCGGCGGTGACCACGAATTTCCGCTTCGTCACGCACGCCACCCAGGGCCATCCGCACGAATTTACGGTTGGTAGCGTGAGCGATCGACTCGGCCAACGAGGTTTTACCCACGCCCGGAGGACCGACCAGGCACAACACCGGACCACGGATCTTCTTCACGCGCTTCTGCACGGCGAGGTACTCAAGGATACGCTCCTTGACCTCTTCCAGACCGTAGTGATCGGCATCGAGAATGTCTTCTGCGCGCGCCAGGTCAAGGCGCACCTTGCTCTGCGCCTTCCACGGCACTTGCACCAGCCAGTCGATGTAGGAGCGCACCACGGTGGCTTCTGCAGACATCGGCGACATCTGCTTGAGTTTGTTCAGCTCCGCAGTGGCCTTGGCCAACGCGTCTTTCGGCAGACCGGCAGCGTCGATACGCTTTTTCAGGTCTTCGATCTCGTTGTGGCCTTCGTCGCTGTCGCCCAGCTCTTTCTGAATGGCCTTCATCTGCTCATTCAGGTAGTACTCGCGCTGACTGCGCTCCATTTGCTTTTTGACACGACCACGAATGCGTTTTTCGACCTGCAGCAGGTCAATCTCGGCGTCCAGCAAGGCCAGAACGTGCTCGACCCGGGCCGACAAATCGATGATTTCGAGGATTTCCTGCTTCTGCTCGATTTTCAGCGCCATGTGCGCCGCCATGGTGTCGACCAGGCGACCCGGTTCATCAATGCTGTTGAGCGACGACAGGACTTCAGCCGGGACTTTCTTGCCCAACTGCACATATTGTTCGAACTGCGACAGCAGCGTGCGCACGAACACTTCGGATTCGCGCTCGGCGGCATCGACTTCTTCGATCAGCGAGACTTCGGCACGGCAATGCCCGTCAATCACGCTGAAGCGTTCAACGGTACCGCGCTGCTCACCTTCGACCAGCACCTTGACGGTGCCGTCAGGCAGCTTGAGCAGCTGCAAAACAGTGGCAATGGTACCTACGCGATAGAGAGCATCTTCACCGGGATCGTCATCAGCCGGATTTCTCTGGGCCAGCAGGAGGATCTGCTTGTCGCCCGTCATCGCTGCCTCGAGAGCTTCGATGGATTTCTCGCGCCCCACGAACAGCGGGATAACCATGTGCGGATACACCACGACATCACGCAATGGCAGGAGAGGCAATTCGATGGTTGTCTTCATGATTTCGCCTCTACGGCGGCCATATGGCCGTAATCAGATGGAATTAAGCTTGAAACCAAGATGGGGTCTGCCTTGAAAAAAAACAAGCGCAAAGCGGATGTAAAAAACAACATAAAAAAAAAGAGGCCCGAAGGCCCCTTCCTTATTGCAGCAGAGTGGACGCTTAGGCGTCCGGCGCTGCCTTGGCCGTCGGCTCACTGTTTTCGTAGATATACAGTGGCTTGGACTTGCCTTCGATGACGCTTTCATCGATCACGACTTTGCTCACCTCGGACTGCGAGGGGATTTCATACATCGTGTCGAGCAGTACACCTTCGAGAATCGAACGCAGGCCACGGGCACCGGTTTTACGCTCCAGGGCTCGCTTGGCGACCGATTTCAGTGCGTCGGTCCGGAACTCCAGATCCACGCCTTCCATCTCGAACAGCTTGGCATACTGTTTGGTCAGAGCATTTTTCGGCTCAGTGAGAATCTGCATCAGCGCAGCCTCGTCGAGCTCGTCGAGCGTTGCAAGAACCGGCAGACGACCGACGAACTCCGGGATCAGACCGAACTTGACCAGATCGTCAGGCTCGACTTCACGCAGGGATTCACCGACTTTCTTGCCTTCTTCCTTGCTGCGCACTTCTGCGTTGAAACCGATGCCACCCTTGGTGGAACGGTTCTGGATAACCTTCTCGAGACCCGAGAACGCACCACCGCAGATAAACAGGATGTTACGGGTGTCGACCTGCAGGAATTCCTGCTGCGGATGCTTGCGGCCACCTTGCGGCGGAACGGAAGCGACCGTGCCTTCGATCAACTTGAGCAAGGCCTGCTGCACGCCTTCACCGGAAACATCGCGGGTGATCGACGGGTTGTCGGACTTGCGGGAAATCTTGTCGATTTCGTCGATGTAGACAATGCCCATCTGGGCTTTTTCTACATCGTAGTCACATTTCTGCAACAGCTTCTGAATGATGTTCTCGACATCTTCACCTACGTAACCGGCCTCGGTGAGGGTGGTTGCGTCGGCGATGGTGAACGGAACGTTCAGCAAGCGGGCCAGCGTTTCGGCCAGCAGGGTCTTACCCGAGCCGGTCGGGCCGATCAGCAGGATGTTGCTCTTGCCGAGTTCGACGTCGTCAGCCTTTTTGTCACGCTGATTCAGGCGCTTGTAGTGGTTGTACACCGCTACGGCCAAAACCTTTTTTGCACGCTCCTGACCAATGACGTACTGGTCAAGGATGCCGCTGATTTCTTTAGGCGAAGGCAATTTATGCGCGCTGCTTTCGGCCTGGGCTTCCTGCACCTCCTCGCGGATGATGTCATTGCACAGGTCGACGCACTCGTCGCAGATAAAGACCGAGGGGCCGGCAATCAATTTGCGCACTTCATGCTGGCTTTTGCCACAGAAGGAGCAATAGAGCAGCTTGCCGTTGTCCTCGCCGTTGCGGGTGTCAGTCATTCGTTCGATCCAAATCCGATAGGCTTGCAACACAAGATGAAGGCTATTGCGGGCTTTTTCAAGCCCGCTGGTGATCAGACCAGCCGACCAAGCCTGTTTTGAGCTGCTTATTTTTAAGCTGGACGCTGATTGATCACTTCATCGATCAGACCGTATTCCTTCGCAGCTTCTGCACTCATGAAGTTGTCGCGGTTGGTATCGCGCTCGATTTCTTCCAGAGTACGGCCGCTGTGCTTGGCCATCAGCGTGTTCAGACGCTCGCGAATGAAGAGGATTTCCTTGGCATGGATTTCGATGTCCGACGCCTGGCCCTGGAAACCGCCCAGTGGCTGGTGAATCATCACGCGCGAGTTTGGCAGGCAGAAACGCTTGCCCGGCGCACCGGCAGTCAGCAGGAACGCGCCCATGCTGCAGGCCTGACCGATGCAAGTGGTCGATACGTTGGGTTTGATGAACTGCATGGTGTCGTAGATCGACATGCCCGCTGTCACCGAACCGCCCGGGGAGTTGATATAGAGATGGATGTCCTTGTCCGGGTTTTCCGCTTCAAGGAACAGCAATTGCGCACAGATCAGGTTGGCCATGTAGTCCTCTACAGGACCCACCAGAAAGATTACACGCTCCTTCAGAAGGCGCGAGTAGATGTCATAGGCGCGCTCGCCACGAGCAGATTGCTCGACAACCATCGGGACCAGGCCGCCTGCGGCCTGGATATCAGAGTTCTGCTGAATATACGAATTACGGAACATGCTCTGCAGTCACTCCCAAATAGTTATGTCTTGAATACGCATAAGCCAGCTCGAGAGCTGGCTTATGGTGTGCACTTCTAACGCAAAAACAATCAGTCGGCTTTTGGAGCTTCTACCGGCTTGACCGCTTCTTCGTAAGAGACCGATTTGTCGGTCACGCTAGCTTTCTGCAGAACAGTATCCACAACTTGTTCTTCCAGCACAACCGAACGCACTTCGTTCAGTTGCTGCTCGTTCTTGTAGTACCAGGACACGACCTGCTCAGGCTCTTGATAAGCCGAAGCCATTTCCTGAATCATGTCACGAACACGAGCTTCGTCAGGCTTCAGGTCGAACTGCTTGACCACTTCAGCCACGATCAGGCCCAGCACGACGCGGCGCTTGGCTTGCTCTTCGAACAGCTCGGCCGGCAGTTGGTCAGGCTTGATGTTGCCACCGAACTGCTGAACAGCCTGCACGCGCAGACGGTCAACTTCGTTGGACAGCAGCGCCTTTGGCACTTCGATCGGGTTGGTGGCCAGCAGACCGTCCATGACCTGATTCTTGACCTTGGACTTGATCGCCTGACGCAGTTCACGCTCCATGTTCTTGCGAACTTCGGTGCGGAAACCGTCGATGCCGCTTTCCTTGATGCCGAATTGAGCGAAGAACTCTTCGTTCAGCTCTGGCAGTTTTGGCTCGGAAACGGTGTTGACCGTCACGGTGAACTCGGCGGTTTTGCCAGCCAGGTCCAGGTTCTGATAGTCCTCTGGGAAGGTCAGGTTCAGAACGCGCTCTTCACCGGCTTTAGCGCCAACCAGGCCTTCTTCGAAGCCAGGGATCATGCGACCGGAACCCAGCACCAGCTGAGTGCCCTTGGCGGAGCCGCCAGCGAATGCTTCGCCGTCAACCTTGCCAACGAAATCGATGTTCAGCTGATCTTCGTTCTGGGCAGCACGATCGGCCACTTCGAAACGGGTGTTCTGCTTGCGCAGGATGTCGAGCATTTTGTCCAGGTCAGCGTCAGCCACGTCAGCGCTCAGGCGCTCAACGGTGATGCCTTCGAAACCGGCAACGGTGAACTCAGGGAACACTTCGAATACGGCTACGTATTCCAGGTCTTTGCCAGCTTCGAGCGACTTCGGCTCGATCGACGGCGAACCGGCCGGGTTCAGCTTCTGCTCAACCACAGCTTCGTAAAAGGAGGACTGGATCACGTCGCCTACAGCTTCCTGGCGAGCATCAGCACCGAAACGGCGCTTGATTTCGCTCATTGGCACTTTGCCTGGACGGAAGCCAGCAATCTTGGCCTTTTGGGCGGTCTGCTGCAGACGCTTGTTGACCTGAGTCTCGATGCGCTCAGCCGGCACGGTGACGCTCATGCGGCGCTCGAGAGCAGTAGTATTTTCAACAGAAACTTGCATGGATATTCCTCGTTGCACAGACGTTAGCCGGCCGTTTCCGACCCCAGAATCAAGGGCATGCATTCTAGTGGGTCAAACTCAAGAAGTCACCCTACTGAAAACGGGTAAAAAAACAGCAGGCAATTTATCGGGACCGCCGCACGAATACAGCGCGCCCCACAGGCGAATACAACCAATCACGCCAGGGCTCTGCGCCAACCTCTTCTATATATAGAAGAGACTGCCAATCACTCCCTGACGACCGCTCCCGCAAGCAGGACCGGCAAGCAGCGCAGCGTCATCGTGGTGCACAAATACGACGAACTGCCCTGCTCCTGCGACCTGAAACCGGCAAGCGCCGGATTTCCAAACCGCAAAAACAAAAAAGGCGCCAGACTGTTAAATCTGGCGCCTTTCAAAATATGGGGTGGACGATGGGGATCGAACCCACGACAACGGGAGTCACAATCCCGTGCTCTACCAACTGAGCTACGCCCACCATATTGCGTAACAAAAAAGCCAAATAACTTCTTTGTTGAAACCCCACCCGGCACAAGGCATGAATGAAGCTTTAATTGGTGCGGATGAAGAGACTCGAACTCTTACGCCTCGCGGCGCTGGAACCTAAATCCAGTGTGTCTACCAATTCCACCACATCCGCAGATGAAGCTTTTAAAGCAAAGGCGCCAGACTGTTACATCCGGCGCCTTTCGAAATATGGGGTGGACGATGGGGATCGAACCCACGACAACGGGAGTCACAATCCCGTGCTCTACCAACTGAGCTACGCCCACCATATCGCGTTACTTGTGCCAAAGCTGCCTAATGGCGCACCCGGCAGGACTCGAACCTGCGACCATCCGCTTAGAAGGCGGATGCTCTATCCAGCTGAGCTACGGGCGCCTTATTAATCTGTACTCTTAAAGGACTACAAACTAAGTGCTTTCCAGTGTCACAGAATCGTAATTCCGCTTCACCTTCTTAACCAGTGCTAGGCTGTGCCCGACAAGTGCGACGAATAGTATAGAGCGCTCCGAAGGTCGTCAAATCCTTTTTGAAAAAAATTCATTTAATTAAAGGAGTTAGGGGAATTTGCTGACCAAGCGCCTTTGCCCTCATCGCTCGACATGCGAGAATGCGTTCTCATTTTTTCCCCTCTCGATGGTTAATCACGCGCAATGACTGCACAACTAATCGACGGCAAATCGATCGCCGCCAGCCTGCGCCAGCAGATCGCCCAACGTGTTGCCGAGCGTCGCCAGCAAGGCCTGCGCACGCCCGGCCTCGCGGTGATCCTGGTCGGCAGCGATCCTGCCTCTCAGGTTTATGTCTCGCACAAGCGTAAAGACTGTGAAGAGGTCGGTTTCCTCTCTCAAGCCTACGACCTGCCCGCCGAAACCACGCAAGAAGCATTGACCGATCTGATCGATCGTCTCAACGACGATCCGGCAATCGACGGCGTGCTGCTGCAACTGCCGCTGCCCGAGCACCTGGACGCTTCCAAACTGCTGGAGCGCATCCGCCCGGACAAAGACGTCGACGGCTTCCATCCTTATAACGTCGGTCGCCTGGCACAGCGCATTCCGTTGCTGCGCCCATGCACCCCTAAAGGCATCATGACGCTGCTGGAAAGCACGGGTGTGGACCTTTATGGTCTGGATGCGGTGGTGGTTGGCGCGTCCAACATCGTCGGTCGCCCGATGGCGATGGAACTGCTGCTGGCCGGTTGCACCGTCACTGTCACGCACCGCTTCACCAAGGATCTGGCCGGACACGTCGGCCGTGCCGATCTGGTCGTCGTGGCCGCCGGCAAGCCGGGTCTGGTCAAGGGCGAGTGGATCAAGGAAGGTGCGATCGTGATCGACGTCGGCATCAACCGCCAGGACGACGGCAAACTGGTCGGTGACGTGGTGTATGACACCGCCCTGCCCCGCGCCGGCTGGATTACGCCAGTACCGGGCGGCGTTGGCCCGATGACCCGTGCCTGCCTGCTGGAAAACACCCTCTACGCAGCGGAAACCCTGCACGCCTGAGGCGTATTTTGCACCGTTGAAAAACCCGCCTCGTGCGGGTTTTTTCATGCCTGAGAAAAAACACTAACCGTTCGCCGGAAACCCCTCTTTTTACAGGCCTTTTCACGAGTTTTTCAGGTCATTCAAACAACCATCGACAGATCTTCAGCCATACTCCTAGAATGCGACGCTTTGAAGAAATAACCCGTTACAAACTAACGGAATATCCAACCTTTATGAGTTCGCCCGCGTGAAAATTCGTCTTTCGATTCTGAGCCTGTTTTTCGCTTTTACAGGCACATTCATCACGCCAACGATCAACGCTGCGGAAACCACCGCTGCCCCTCGCGATGCTTCGACACTGAAGATCGCCTCCGGCAGCGCTCTGCTCATGGATATGCAGACCAATAAAGTCATTTATTCCAGCAACCCTGACGTGATCGTCCCGATCGCCTCCGTCAGCAAGCTTATGACCGGTTTGGTGGTGGTCGAAGCCCGGCAGAACATGGACGAATGGATCAATGTCGATATCAGCAACACGCCGGAAATGAAGGGCGTGTTCTCCCGAGTCAAACTCAAGAGTGAACTGCCGCGCCGCGAAATGCTGCTGATCGCCCTGATGTCCTCGGAAAACCGCGCCGCCGCCAGCCTCGCCCATCACTACCCCGGTGGTTATGCAGCGTTTATTGCAGCGATGAACGCCAAGGCCAAGGCACTGGGCATGACTCACACCCACTACGTTGAACCGACCGGCCTGTCGGAGCGCAACGTTTCGACGGCCCGCGACCTGAGCAAGCTGCTGGTAGCGGCGAGCAAACATCCGATTCTCAGCGAGCTGACCACCACCAAGGAAAAGACCGTTTCGTTCCGCAAACCCAATTACACCCTGGGCTTTCGCAACACCGATCATTTGGTGAACAAAGCCGACTGGGACATCAAGATCACCAAAACCGGCTTCACCAACCCGGCCGGTCATTGCCTGGTCCTGGTGACGAAGATGGGCAATCGCCCCGTCGCCCTGGTGATTCTCGACGCGTTTGGCAAATACACCCATTTTGCCGATGCCAGCCGTATCCGCAGCTGGGTGGAAACCGGCAGAAGCGCCAGCGTTCCGGCAGTGGCGCAGCAATACAAAGCGGATAAAAACCTCAAGTCGCGGCAGAGCGGCGTGGTTGAGGCTTCGAAGTAATTCAACACGCTTTCAGACAGATTTGCCCAAGGTGAGGGAGCAAGCTCCCTCACTACAAAGGCAGTCCGCCGGTCAGCCTTGCTCAATCATTGGGCAATGGCATCTGGTCATCATCCGGGATGCCATCGCCCTTTTGCGGATCTGGTAAAAGTCCGGGCGCCACCAACGGTCGGGCCAACGGGTCGCGTAGCGCGCTGTCCGGGTCCAGCACCGGGTCGATATCGGTCTCGGGCGTGGTCGGCACGCTGTCCGGTTTTTGGTCATCGAAGCTTGAATCGGTACTCATACGCACCTCACATCAAGGTTTCAGATTGGCTAAGGGATCGTAGGGCCTGGCAGGTTTTTTCGGGTCCTCGCCGGGCACCACATCGAGAGGCGCCTTGGCCGGGCCGACAGGGTCGACCTGCGGATCATCGAGGTCAGGCGAGTCCGGATCAAACCCCAGATCATCTCCCGAGGAATGCTCGGAAGAATGCGGGCCTTTCGGTGATGGGGAATCTGTCATGTCGCCTCCTGGTTCACCCGCGAAAAGCAGGCTCTATGATTTGGAGGGTTGCCGGGCGCAGTCGTGCCCGGCAAATGACGAACGGAGCCTCAGTGCGCAGCCAGCGCCTTGCGCGCCTGTGCCGCTTCGTTTTCCTGACCGGCCTGAGCCAGCTCATCGGCCGCCTTGAGCCAACGGCCACGGTCGACTGCCGCCGGAATCTGCGAAGGTTTCTGGATCAGGATCGCCCAGCCACCTGATTTCTCCAGCGCCGATTCGAAGGAACTGAAGCTCATCAGTTCGCGACGGTTCATGCCGGCACGCAGCAGCACCTTCTGTTTATTGCGGTCATAGCCGGACAGGATCGCGTAACGCGGTTCCGCCCAGAACGCCGCGCCCTCGCTGAAACGCACCATCACCGGGTATCCCGCCGCGACCTGCGTCAGCAGCGCCGGCAGGTTGGCATCCAGCGGGTAGACCACCATGCCGTACTCGCGGGCCAGGTTCTGGATATTCTCTTGCAGCTTGTCTTCGCCACCGGGCAGGTGCAGCGGTTTTTCCAGCAGGCCCGGGGTGGTCACGATGCCCTGCTGCGACAACAGGCTCGCCAACACTTGCGGCCCACTCTGATGGGCGTCGCCCCGATAGAACGTACCACTGAGTTCGACCCGCTCCGGCAAACGCTTGACCTCTGGCGCCACACTGCCCGCACAACCAGCCAGCAGCGCCGCGCAACCAGCCATCAGCAGCGACACACGAATTCGAGAAAATACCTGGACCATCGTTACTCTCTGTTCAGACGCCGGTCATCGTGTTCCGGCAACGCCAGCGATCATAGGGCCGCGCACGGCTGCGGTATAGCCTTAAACCGTAGCCGCAGCGTTTGCATAGAGCGAACTGATTGGTCACCAGCGACCTTTGGTCAATAGCCTGAAACACCGCATTGTCTAGACTGTCACTGAAACAGAGCGAATTGAATAAGTGTGCGCCCGATGCAGGGCGAAGAGGAGGCACTGATGAGCCTGACCATGACCATCGTGATGTTGATTGCCGGCTGGCTGGCCGTTGCCACCGCCATGCTGTGGGGTGTGCTGCGTATTGCCCGGCGCCACCATCATCCTGTCGATTTGGCGCCGACTCACAAACCGGAAAAACAACGCGTGCGCCACGCGACTGCGCACTGACAGGTCGTTTGACATAAACCCGATGCAAGCGCTGCCGCAGACCGCGATCCATTGATCATGAACGTCAAAAGATCGCAGCCTTCGGCAGTTCCTGCATAAAGCAAAAGGCCGGCTGGACTCCAGGAGTCCAGCCGGCCTTTTTACTTGGTTGCCGATTAAGCCTGCTGAGCGAGCTTCTTCTGCTTCGTCCGGCGCGACAGCATGTTCAGTACTTCAATCGCTGCCGAGAACGCCATCGCCGCATACACATAGCCTTTCGGTACGTGGGCGCCGAAGCCTTCGGCGATCAGCGTCATGCCGATCATGATCAGGAAGCCCAGGGCCAGCATCACCACCGTCGGGTTGTCGTTGATGAACTTGGCCAGAGGCTCAGCCGCGAACAGCATCACCAGCACCGAGACCACCACCGCGATCACCATGATCGGCAAGTGCTCAGTCATGCCCACCGCAGTAATGATGCTGTCGATGGAGAACGCCATGTCCAGCATCAAGATCTGACCGATGGCGGCCGCAAAACCCAGAGTCACGGTCGATGTCGCGGTTTTTGGGTCTTCCGGCGCCGGGTCCATGCTGTGATGGATCTCGGTCGTGGCTTTCCACACCAGGAACAGACCACCGGCAATCAGGATCATGTCCTTCCAGGAGAAAGCCTGGCCCATGATTTCAATCACAGGGGCGGTCAACTGCACGATAAAGGCGATGGTGCTCAACAGGGCCAGACGCAGAATCAACGCCATGCCGATACCGATGCGACGGGCTTTCTGCCGATGCTGCTCAGGCAGTTTGTTGGTCAGGATCGAGATAAAGATCAGGTTATCGATGCCGAGCACGATCTCCATCACCACCAGTGTGGCCAAAGCAACCCAGGCGGCAGGGCTGGCGGCGAGTTCTAATAGATATTCCATGGGTCAGTCCTGACTCGTTGTACGACGGTTTAAATGGTCTTGGAGGAAGATTCGGATTTTTCCGCGTCTTTTTCCGGTGTTTCTTTTTTCTCGATCAACCCGCCCGTGGCGTCACTCAGCGCTTGTTCGGCGGCCTTGTGGGTGTCGTCGATGGCCTGCTTGGCGCTTTCGGCCGCTTTGCCCATCAACTGCTGGGCGCTCTTTTCCGCCTGATCACAACCGGCCATGAGCAGTAAAGACGTAAACATCAACGCAGGGATTGTGTATTTCATTGGGCTTTCCTTCGAATGAACAGACAGGGTCGCAGACCGGCCGTCGATGGCTGGGCATTCTAGGCAAGCGGACACTTCAGGAAAATTCGTATTTTTAGCGGCTATACTTCGGTTTTTACGAACCCAAACATTCATGCAGGAGCTGCCGCAGGCTGCGATCTTTGCTTCTTGAAAAACAGGATCAAAAGATCACAGCCTCCGGCAGCGCCTACACAAGGACTGCGGGCTTATGCTCAATTACCGACAACTGCATTATTTCTGGGTGGTCGCCAAGACCGGCAGCATCGTGCGCGCCTGCGAACAGCTGAATCTGACGCCACAGACTATCAGCGGGCAGATTTCGCTGCTCGAACAAACCTACGGCATAGAGTTGTTCCGACGGGTCGGCCGGCAACTTGAACTGACCGAAGCCGGGCGCCAGGCCCTGCCCTACGCCGAGCAGATGTTCCAGCTCGGCGGTGAGCTGGAACTGATGCTGCGCGCGCAACCCAATGAACAGCAGATCCTGTTTCGGGTCGGTGTGGCAGACGTGGTGCCCAAGTCCATCGTCTACCGGCTGATCGCGCCGACCATGGAGCTGAACGAGCCGCTGCGCATCACCTGCCGCGAAGACAAACTCGAACGTTTGCTGGCGGACCTGGCGATCCAGCGCCTGGATCTGGTGATCTCCGACAGCCCGATGCCTTCGCACCTCGACATCAAGGGCTACAGTCAGAAACTCGGTGAATGCGGGATCAGTTTCTTCGCCACCGCGCAGCTGGCGGCTCAATACGGACAAGACTTCCCGCGCAGCCTCCACGGCGCACCCTTGTTGATTCCCGGAGCGGAAACCGTGGTGCGCAGCCGTTTGCAGCGCTGGTTCGCCGAGCAGCAGATCCAGCCGCAAATCGTCGGCGAATTCGATGACAGTGCCTTGATGCAGGCGTTCGGCCAGTCCGGCAGCGGGATTTTTATCGGCCCGAGCGTGATTGCCGATGAAGTGAAGCGCCAGTACGGCGTGGAATTGATTGGCCAGACGGACGCGGTGACCGAGTCGTTCTACGCGATTTCGGTAGAACGCAAGGTCAAGCACCCCGGCATTGTGGCGATTACCGAAGGTGCCCGACGCGAGCTGTTTACCGCGTTATGACGCTTGCGCGCAGGCGTCGCGCGGCTTGAGGGTCATCAGCACCATGGCGAGGAACACCGACAGCAGGATGAACCCGGCGGCGGCGAACCCGAGGAAGCCCAGACCGGCACTGTCGATCACCCGTCCACCGATCATAGCGCCCAGGCCGATCCCCAGGTTGGCCCCGGCGATGTTCAACGAAGCGGCAAACGCGGGCGCTTCCGGTGCGGCTTTCATCAGGCGCACATGGCTGACCAGGAACAACGCAGCCTGAGTCACGCCCCAGATCCCCATAGCCACCGCCAGGCCCAGTGGCGAATGGATGTTCGGCACCAGCGACACCATGCCGGCAATCATGAACGCGCAGAACAACACTGACGCACCGAGCGGATGACGATCCACCGCACGGCCACCCAGCGAGTTGCCGATCAAGCCGACCGCCCCGAAGCCCATCAGGCACCAGCCGACCACCGTGCCATTGAAACCGGCCAGGCGCTCAAGGATGTCCGCCAGATACGTATAAGCAGTAAACATGCCGCTAAACACCAGGATCGACAGCAGGATGTGCCCGATCATCAACGGACTGCGCAGGATCTTGAACTGCGAGCGGAAACTGACCTGATGCTGGTGCAGGCTGGTCTTGGGCAGGAAAACAAACAACAGCAAGGCCTTGGCAAACGCGATCACCGCCAGAATGCCAAAGGCACTGCGCCAGCCGAACGCATCGGAAATCAGCGTACCGACCGGAATGCCGAACACCGTGGCACAGACAATCCCGAAGCCGATCTTGGCGATGGCGCGACCAGCGTAATCCGGCCCGACAATGTCCACCGCCGTTTCACTGGCCAGCGCCCAGAACACCGGCAGCCCCAGCGCCGGGATCAATCGGGCAATCGCCATGACCCAGATATTCGGCGCCAGCGCGGCCACGGTATTGGCCAGACCGAACATGATCAGGATGGTGATAAACAGCCGGCGGCGCTCGAATCGGGCGAAATACGCAGTAAGGAATGGCCCGAACATCGCGACCGTAAAAGCGAATAGAGTGACCAGCAATCCGGCCTGCGGGATGGTGACTTCAAGGTCTCGGGCAATCGCCGGCAGCAGGCCGACGATAACGAATTCCGTGGTCAGCACCGTGAAACCGGCGGCGGACAACAGAAGAATGGGCAACAGCATGCGCAACTCCAGCAAAACGACGACACCAGCGTTGACCCGGAGGTCCGCTGGCAGAGTTTGAAAATGAGGATGGAGAATCTTAACAGAGAGTGTCCGCACTGACTTGCACAAACCTGTCGATCTTGCCGACATGATCGGTGGCAGATCGTCACAGGCCTGAAGAATAAGGCCTGCGCTGTGATAAAGTCCGCGCCCTGAAAAACGTACAGCTTGTTCAACGCCGAGTTTATTAGCGTTGATATCGCATCAGCACGTTCGCGGCATGACGGTTGCCTGCCCCCGCTTTAACGCTACCCTCATGCACCTTGCACCCCTATAAAAAATCAGAGATGCCGTTATGACCGCCTCATCCCCTTCTCTCCTGCAACGCCTCAAGAACCTGAGCCTGGTCACGCAGATCCTGATCGGCCTGATCGCCGGTATCGCCCTGGCGCTGTTCGCCCCGGAAGCGGCGAAAAGCACTGCGTTTATCGGCAAAGTGTTTGTTTCGGCACTGAAAGCCGTGGCACCGATTCTGGTATTCGTGCTGGTGATGGCCTCGATCGCCAACCACAAGCACGGCCAGGAAACCCATATCCGGCCGATTCTGTTCCTGTACCTGCTGGGCACCTTCGCGGCAGCCGTTGTGGCGGTGATTGCCAGCATGACCTTTCCCTCGCATCTGGTGCTGTCCACCGATAACGTTTCGGTGACCGCACCGGGCGGCATTGGCGAAGTGCTGCAAAGCCTGTTGCTGAGCGTGGTGGATAACCCGGTCAACGCGCTGATCAACGCCAACTTCATCGGCATTCTGGCCTGGGCGATCGGCATGGGCGTCGCGATTCGCCATGCCGGCGACACCACCCGTGAAGTGCTCGGCGACCTGTCGAACGGCGTGACCCTGATCGTGCGCGTGGTGATTCGTTTTGCACCGCTGGGTATTTTCGGGCTGGTGGCGTCGACCCTGGCCACCTCCGGTTTCGACGCACTGATCGGCTATGCGCACC
>NZ_QAIU01000279.1:0-1005 GCF_003061205.1 Pseudomonas sp. HMWF006 | reverse complement strand
GGTGATGAACCCGCTGATCGTGTTCTGGAAGCTGCGTCGCAACCCGTATCCGCTGACCCTCAAGTGCCTGCGCGAAAGCGGCATCACCGCGTTCTTCACCCGCAGTTCGGCGGCGAACATTCCGGTCAACCTGGAGCTGAGCAAGCGCCTGGGCCTGCATGAAGACACCTATTCGGTGTCGATCCCGCTGGGCGCGACCATCAACATGGCCGGTGCGGCGATCACCATCACTGTGCTGTCCCTGGCGGCCGTGCACACCCTCGGCATTGCCGTAGACATTCCGACGGCAATCCTGCTCAGCGTCGTCGCGGCGATCTGCGCGTGCGGCGCTTCGGGTGTGGCCGGCGGTTCGCTGCTGTTGATCCCCCTGGCGTGCAGCCTGTTCGGTATCCCGAGCGAGATTGCCATGCAGGTAGTGGCAGTGGGCTTCATCATTGGCGTGCTGCAGGATTCGGCAGAGACGGCGTTGAATTCGTCTACCGACGTACTGTTTACCGCAGCAGCGTGCCTGGGCGAAGAAGCGAAAGCCCAACGCACCGCCTGACACCCGACCTTGCAGGAGCGAGCAGGCTCGCTCCTGCCCAGAAAAACAAAAAGCCCACCAAGGCGCAAACCTTGGCGGGCTTTTTTGTTGCCGGGTGTTTTAGAACGCGCCCATGTAATCGCGTTTACCCACTTCAACACCGTTGTGACGCAGCAGTGCGTAGGTGGTGGTGACGTGGAAGAAGAACTGCGGCAGGCCGTAGGTCAGCAGATAAGCCTGACCGCTGAAGCGCTTCTCTTTCGGCGTGCCCGGACGGGTCACGATCTCGATGCCTTCCTTGCCATTGATCTGCTCAGGCTTGATCTCGCCGATGAAGGCCAGAACCTTGGCGATCAGCGCTTGCAGCTCGGCGAAGGTGGTTTCGCTGTCGTCGTACTTCGGCAACTCGACTTCGGCCAGACGCGCGGAAACGCCTTTGGCGAAATCAACAGCGATCTGGACCTGACGGATCAGCGGAAACA
>NZ_QAIU01000278.1:0-1153 GCF_003061205.1 Pseudomonas sp. HMWF006 | reverse complement strand
CTCCGTTGTGGCAACCCAACGATAAAATCCGCGTGAGCTACAGCGCCACCGCGTCGAACGGCACCGTTACCCTGCACAGCGTGGAACAGGACGTCGTGCGCATCCCGTTCACCTACAAACTGATGGTGCCCAACGCCAAAGTAATCGCCGGCAGTGTTGTGCGGGCGAAGTACGAATTGCTGAAAAATGGCAACGTCTTCGCCACTTCGAAAAATGCCGTGGCCGAAGTTACCGGCTCAGAGGCTATCGAGTTGTTGCCGCCGGTGCTGCTGAAACCAGCGGTGAGCCCGATTGACGTTCTGGCGTATCCGCAGGGCGTGACCATTCAGGTCGAGTATTTAGAACACCTTCCAGGCGATAAAGCGCAGCTGGTGGAAGTTAACCCGCCTGCAGGTGCACCAGAGTTTCCATTGGTGCCCTTCAACGCCAATAAACGCACCAACACCTTGTTGAGCCAGGCTTTTCTGATCGCACGACAAGGCAAGCCCCTGGTGTTTCGCTGGCACCTGAATAGCAATAACGCGGAGGTTGCCCGATCGCCTGAGCTGAACCTGAGCGTGTCGAAAATTACCGAGGGCGATGCACGTTTGCCGACGCCGGTGGTGGATGGCAAGACTGGCAATGAACTCGATGTGGCACTGTTACAGCCCACCGCCCAGCTCACCGTTGCGGCATGGCCGCACGTCGAAGGTGAACGGCTGTGGTTGCAGTACGAAGGCAAGGACAATCAGGACCAGACCGTGACGTTCGACGACCTTCGCGGTGAAGTGGGCGTGGGTGCATCAGGCTTGAGCCGGGCGGTGCCGCTGGCCTGGCTGAAAGGCTTGAAAGATGGCCGTGACTTGAAGGTGACGCTCAAGGTTAATTTTGACGGGGTGGCGAACGCGGCGACGGCGGTGGGGTTTCCGGTGCGCTCTTATACCGTCAAGGCAGGCGCCGACGTGCAACCAGTGATCAACCGGGCCGAAGACAGCCAAGGCGTGGAGATCCCGCAGGGAGGCACGACACGTGACACCACCGTGATCCTCACCGGCAGCGCAACCCCGGGTCAGACGGTGCAAATCTTCGACGGCACCGCCGACAAGGGCGAAGCCAGCGCCGACCCGCTGAGCGGAATCTGGAGCCACAGGATCAGCGGACTGACCGTCGCAGA
>NZ_QAIU01000277.1:0-6274 GCF_003061205.1 Pseudomonas sp. HMWF006 | reverse complement strand
GGCTGATACCGCTCGCGGGTCAATTGAGCATTGCCCAGGTAACCCGCCGTCACACAATCCCCGCCCGCCCACATCTCACCCTGCTCGCCCGGTCCGCACAGCTGCCCTGCTTCATCAAGCACATACACCGTGTTATTGGGCGTCGGCTTGCCGATCGTCAGCGCCCCCGAACCCCGATAGTGCTGCATGGTATTGACGATGGTGGTTTCGGTGGGCCCACAGGCGTTGTAAAACGTGCAGAGCTTCGCCCAGCGATCTGCCAGCGGTTGCGGGCAAGGTTCACCCGCCAGAGCGACGACTTTCACCCGGGTGCAACGGGCGGGATCAAGGGTGGCGAGAATCGACGGCGTCGCAATCAGCACATCACAGTGTTCAGCGGTCTGCGCGATGTCTTTGCCCCGGATCAGCAGGGTTGCACCGTGGGCCAGACAACCCAGTACTTCCCAGGCTGCCATATCGAACGCGATGTTGAGGATCTGTCCGACTTTCAACCCCGGGCGCATCCCGAGATCACCGGGGCTGGTCAGCAAAATATTGCACACGTTGCGTTGAGTCACGCGCACGCCATTGGGCAGTCCGGTGGTGCCCGAGGTAAACAGGACAAAACACAATGAATCCGCTGACGACGTTGCGCCACCGATGTTCAGTTCGTCTTCGGCCACGGTGTCAGCACGGATGACTTCATCCAGATGAATGCACTGTTGCTCCGAGTCCAAGGGAATCGCCTGCGCCAGTTCAGACAGAGTCAGCACGACCCGCACCCGGGCGACCGTCATGATGTGGCGCAACTGCGCAGCGGGAGTGATGCTCACGTGTTGAGGAATGTAAGCAGCGCCGACTTTCAACACCGCCAGCATGCCCACCAGCATCGGAATCGAGCGCTCGACAAACAGCGCCACGTGGTCGCCAGGAAATACACCGTGTTCGAGCAGCGTCGTTGCGAGCCGATTCGCCTGGCGGTTCAACTCGCCGTAAGTGATGGACTGGCCCTGATGCTGCGCCGCGACAGCTTCGGGCCGTTCAACGGCTTGCGCTTCGATTGCGCGATGAATCAATGGCGCCTCCGGCGCGACTTGCGGGCCTCGACCGAAACGCTGCCAGGGATTGGGCTCAACGGTCACCTCGGGTGCAAAGCCTCGTAGGGACCGGCTAGATATCGCGAACGCTTGCATGAGGAAACTCCCGTTTTCTGATTTCAACCATTTTTGGTGGTCACGTCCGTCGGGGGCATTGATTGCACCGTCGGGAAACGCGCCTTTCAAACGGGTTGATCCGGGAATACGAAAACCATTACACGCACTACAAATCGCGACGAACTATCCTACAAAGCAAAGGAAAAAGATTTACAGCACCTTCTCTGGAATAACCTTCGACGAGGAGCGTCTTGCTTCCCGACGCTGTTTTTTGCGCCTCAGAGCATTACCCTCCATGAAGACTTCGGCATGAACGCACTCGACGAACAACTGCGTGAACTCATCCCCAGATTGCGCCGCTTTGCCGTGTCATTGACGCACAACAGCAGCAGCGCCGACGATCTGGTCCAGGCGAGCCTTGAACGGGCCCTGTCGAGTTGGGGCGACAAACGCGCCGACGGTGATGTGCGTGCCTGGCTGTTTGCGATCCTCTACCGGCAGTTTCTCGATGCCTATCGGCGCTCCCGACGCTATGCGCGGATGCTCGAATTCTTTACCGGCCGGGACGATGCCCAACCTTCGGTCGAACGCACGGTCATCGCCCAATCGACGCTGCAAGCCTTTGATCGCCTGCCCACCGAGCAACGCGCCCTGCTGCTCATGGTTTCGGTGGAAGGTCTGACTTATAAAGAGGTCGCCGAGGTTCTCGACGCCCCGATCGGCACCGTGATGTCGCGTCTGTCCCGTGCCCGCCAGGCCTTGCGCCTCCTCAGCGACGGCGAAATCAATAGCCCTTCTTTGCGGATACTCAAATGATCAGCCTGCCTCCCAGCGAGCGTGATTTGCACGCTTATGTCGACCACCAGCTCAGCGACGCCGACCGGCGTGCACTGGACACCTGGCTGGCCAGTCACCCGGATCAAGCGGCCCAGGTTCGCGCCTGGCAACAGGATGCCCAGCAATTGCGGGCGGCGCTGGGGGGGGCGTTGCTGCAACCGGCCAATCCGGCCCTCGACCCGGCGATGATCCGGCAGCGCCGCAAGCGCCAGACGCAGCGGCACCTGGCGAGCGCCGCCGTCTTGTTGATGGCCGTGGGCATTGGCGGTTTCAGTGGCTGGCAGGCGCGGGAAATGACCCTTGTGCGCCCGTCCCTGCTACCGATGACCGACGCGTTGCAGGCGTATCGACTGATTGCCCAGCAAGGCATGTTGCCGGCGGACTACAAGGTGGCTGACAACGGCGATATGCAGCGCTGGCTCGACCGCTATTTCGCCCGGGCCAGTCGCCTGCCGGACCTGACGGCAGCAGGCTTTCAACCGGTCAGCGGGCGACTGCTCAGCACCGATGAGGGCCCGGCGGCGATGGTGATCTATGAGGACGGTGGCGGGCACAAGGTGAGTTTCTATGTGCGCCCGCCGGGACCGAAAAACACCTTTTTGCCACGGGGCAGCCGCAGTGACGGGGATTTGCAGGCCCAATACTGGTCGGGCGGCGGGTACAACTATGCGATGGTCAGCCCGGTCGACACTCCGGTCACCTCATTGCTCAAGCAGTCCCAATCCTTCTGAAAATGCCGAAAAACCGGTGGGAGCCGATCTGTTGGCGATGGCGTCGGATCAGCCACACTGTCTACTCCACAGGAGAAGTCCGTGTCTGCTCAGAACCCCACGTCGAGCACCACGTTGTCCACATACGTCCCCGCCGGCGGCGTGGCCTGGTCGGTGTAGATCTTCGCGTTGTAATTGAAAATCTGACTGCCCGTGCCCAGCCCGTTGCCAGGATTGACCTCGGCATCGGTGCTCGCCCGCCGCGCCGCGCCGACGCTGCCCCAGCGGGTGCTGCCGGCGCTTTTGAAGATGTCGTAGGCCAGATAATTACTCCCGGAAATCATCCGCCGCCGCCCGCCGGTGCTGAGCGGATTCTGCCCGTCGCTCAAACCCACGGTGTAGGCGCTGCCCTTGGTGCAGGCCAGGTTGATGGTCTGCCCGGTGACCGGCGTGAAAGCGCTGACCACCGGGGCACTGCCGAAGGCAATGTTCGGCGCGGTGATCGTGCAATCGTTGGACACGGTCAGGTTGACCGTCAACGTCGTCGTGCCACTGTTGATGTCGCGACCGACACACACCGAACCGATGCCGATGCCCGAGCAGTAATTCCAGTTCCAGAAAATGCTCAGGGTCTCGGTGTACACCCCGGCCGCCACATTGCTGCCAATGGTCGTGCCAAGGTACAACGGCACGGTTTTCGGTGTCGTGCCGTTGAGCAGGCCGAGGGCGTCGATGATGCCATTGCGCGCAAAGTCGAAGGCGGTGCCGCGCGTCAGCGGGTAACTGGTGCTGTTGTTGGCGTAGATCGTGTAACTGATGACGTCACCCGTGGGGCCGACCAGCCCACTTTGCGTCGAGGACACCGTGCCCCAGAAATGATCACTGCTGGTCAACAGCGACAACAGCGAACCGGTGCAACTCAATCCGCCATTGAGTGTGGAACTGGGCTGCGAAACGGTGCGCACGGCAATCGAACTGATCGTGCCGAAGGCCGCCGGTGTGGTGCCCACCACCGAACACAGCGCCTGCGCCGCGCCTGGCACCATCAGCATCAGCCACAGGCACAACCGCGCGGCCATCACTGACACACCAACGGGCCAATCAACGGCACCTGGTCCTGATTCAGATCGACGCTGAACTGCACCTGGCAGGTCTTGCCGTCGGCCAGTGTCACCTGCAGCGAATTCTGCGCCTGCAGGTTCTCCAGATACACCAGTCCGTCCCAACCGACCACCGTCCGCGTGCCGCTTTGGTCATGCAACACGCCTGCGCCCAGCGGCAGTTCGCGCTGCTGCGCGTCGACCAGAACGATGCTCGCGGCACTGACCCGGGTCAGCGCAAACTCCAGCAGATAACCGCTGCCACGGCGCACCGCGATGCGTTGCTCGACGTTGGGGCTGCGCACGTTCGCTGGCAGGTTGAGCGGATCGATTTCGTATTTGCCGCGGTAATAGGCGCTGCTCCACGGCACCAGCAAGTGACCGTTCTTGTCAGTCTGGCCGACCTGCTGGTTTTCATAGCGCACCGGAATGTCGGCGAAACCATCGGTGCTGACCACGACAAACGCATCGTCGATGCGATTGGCGGCGAACACCTGGCGATCCATCCACACCAGCGAACCGCTGGCGTCGGCCCAACGAGTTTCGGCGTCGGAGGTGCCGTAGACACCGGCCTGCAATTGCACTGATTGCAGACGCCAGGTCACGTCGGCCTGTCGGTAATCCGGCCCGTCACCCTTGGCATAGCCCAGATTGAACCCCACTCCGCCCTCGGTCGGCACCGCACGACTGTAGTTGACGCGCTGCTGGGTCTGCCCGGTCTTGCTGCGTTCGCTGCTGAGCGCCAGGCTGCCACGCAGATCGAACGGAATCACCAGTTGCGCCTGCACGGCCCAGTTGCTATCGCCGATTTCGCGATTGGCCGACAGATAGAAACTGCTGTTGCGCCACAGCGGCTTGCTCCAGCTGAGGTTAAGCAGGCGCGTGCGCGAATCGTCGGCGGCGCGCACGTCGAAATAACCCGCACCGAGGCTGCCCCAGCGGTCGAGGTTGAAGCTCAGGGTGGCCTGTTCGCTGCGGCGGCTGAGACTGATGTAAGGGCTGTCGACCACAGTCAGGTCGGCGTACTGAGCGTGACGTTGCAGGCGCTGGTAAGAAAAGCTGAAACGCTGATTGCTGTACTGATAGCCGAGGCTCAACTGCTGACCGCCCTCGCCGTCGAAACGGCTTTCGCTGACGGCGCTGTTGAGCACGCCGAAATTGCCCAGGCGCAGGTTGCCGCCCAGACCGCCGAGGGTCAGCGAGTCGGCGGCTTCGGCATGGCTTTCGAGGGTGAAGCTGTCGCTGACGCCATAGCGCAGGCTGCCAGCGCTCACGCCCGGGCCGTAGCTGAAATCTTTCAGGGCGTAGTCACGACGCAAGGTCCCGGCGGCCACGGAAAAGTCACTCAAACCCTTCTGCAACAGGCTGCTGGTGACGTAGAACGGCACCGTGGTCGACACCTGCCGCCCCAGCGCATCGGTGGTCACCACCACCGCTTCCCCGGCACCGTTGATGAACGGAATATTGGTCAGGGTGTACGGCCCCGGTTGCAGCTGCGCACTGCTGGACTTATAGCCATTGATAAACAGGTCCACCGAAGACGGCACCGCTGCTTCGCCGGCAAACTGCGGCAACGGATAGGTGACCAGATCCGGACGCACGGCGAAATCGCGAGAGAACTGGACGCCACCCAGGCGCACCGAACTGCTCCATGGCAAGGCGCCGCTGACCACATCACCGGCTTCGTAGGTGAGCATTCGCTCGTCATCGGAATAACGCCATGTGGTGTCGTAACGCAGGTAACCATCGTTCAGCGTGCTGAGCGAATCCCCCGACAAGGTGCGCCGGTATTGCCCGGTATTGGACAGCGTGCCCCAGCTGTCAAACAGCCGCACTTCGTTCCACGCGGCCAGGTAAGTACCGGCATCATCGGTGTCGTTGAAGTACAGGTCATAGTTGAACAACGCGCCGAAACTGCTCAGCGCCGGCGTCCGCGGATAGGCCTCGCGATTGCCGATAAACTGCTCCGGCAACCACTCCGGCGGCACGTCCAGCAGCAGGCGCTGGCCGACGCTGTCGTAATCACTGTGCAGCCCGGGCAAGCTGTCGAGATCGACTTCAGCGCTGATGTTGTCCGGCAATTTCATGCCGGTTTCGCGCAACGCTGTGGCTGGCAGAAACAGGCGCCCGCCACGCTGCTCCACGGCCACGACACGCCCGGTATTCATCTGGTTGACCACCAGTTCCAGAAACAACTGTGCATCACTGACGGCCTCCATACCGCTGGGGGGCGGCGGCAGTTCGCCGGCCCCGGCCGGTTGAACGAACACCAGGCAACACGCGCCGGTCATGAGCCACAACGGACGCTGGAGACGGCGAGCCCATCCTGGGCTCATACACGTTTGACGTCCGTCAATGGACTGAATCCTCCTGAATTGCTTTGCCGAAACCGGGGGTTGCGAGGTGACTCATTCCTTGTGGCAACGGGATTATCTGTGGCGAGGGGATTTATCCCCGTTCGGCTGCACAGCAGTCGCCCGGCGGTGCTCGGCTC
>NZ_QAIU01000276.1:0-2169 GCF_003061205.1 Pseudomonas sp. HMWF006 | reverse complement strand
GGGAAGCGTCAATCCATGCCGAATAACGTCTCCCATGACATCGCCGTGGTCGGCGCCGGCATCATTGGCGTCGCCTGCGCCCTGCGTCTGGCGCGCCAGGGCCAGCGCGTGGTGGTCATCGACCAACAGGAACCCGGTCACGGTGCCTCGTTCGGCAATGCCGGGCATCTGGCCACCGAGCAGGTGTTTCCGATTGCCGATGTGTCGATCCTCAAACGCTTGCCGGCCATGTTGATGGACCCGATGGGGCCGCTGCGGCTGGACTGGAAATACCTGCCGCGTGCGCTGCCGTGGTTCACGCGACTGCTGCTGAATCTGCGCCCGGAGCCGTTTCGGCGAACCGTCGCTGGATTGCGCGCGCTCAATGAGTCCAGCCTCGATGCCTGGCAACGCTTGCTCACGGAGATCGAGCGCCCCGACCTGCTGAAAGTCGACGGTTCCTTGCTGGTGTTCGAACGAGGTGAATCACGCCAGTCCATCGAAGCGCTTCAGGCGCGCCTGCGTCAGCAGCAAGTGCCGGTGGATTTCTGGCACGCCGGCGCGATCCGGGACGCGGCGCCGCAGCTTAGCGAACAGATTCAGGGCGGTTTATTCTTCCCGCGCACCGGCCACTTTATCGATCCGTATCGGGTGGTGGGCGAACTGGTCGAAGCAGCGACAGCCTGCGGCGTGAGTTTCGTCAAACAACAGGTACAGGGCGGCGCTGTGCTGGAACACGGTGTATCGCTGGCCACCGCATCGGGTAGCCTGAGCGCGCGCCGCGTATTGATTGCCTGCGGTGCACACTCGGCGAAACTCACCGCCGCGTTGACAGGCAGGACAGTGCCACTGGACACCGAACGCGGCTACCACCTGATGCTGCCGACGGAGCACAATCGACTGCCCTTCGCGGTCACCTCGCTGGAACGCAAGTTCATCATGACGCCGATGTCCGAGGGCTTGCGGCTGGCCGGCACCGTCGAGTTCGCCGGCCTGGAACGCCCGCCGAGCATGGCCCGTGCGTGGCAGTTGCATCGCTTGAGTCAGGGCTTGTTTCGCAAGGATCTGAGCGCTGAAGCCGCCACGCCGTGGATGGGCTTTCGACCGTCGCTGCCGGATTCGCTGCCGGTAATTGACCAGGTCTGCGATGGCAAAGTGTTGCTTGCGTTCGGGCATCAGCATTTGGGGCTGACGCAGGCGGCGGTGACGGCGGAGATGGTCGTCGAGATGGCGTTATCGACAGCGCTGAATCAGGTGAATGATTTACCCGCCCTCTCGCCCTACAGGCTTGCGCGTTTCTGAATCAGCGAGAGGTACCGGCCAGCGATGAAATTTTCTGCCCTTGCCACTGGCAACGGCAGGAATCCGGGCTAGCTTAAACCGTACCTCTCCCCATTCTCCGTGGTCGGCAGCAGTCCGGAATAACGCTCTTCACAGCGTTGCAAGGATGAGAGTGTGTGCGCAAAACCCGCCAGTCAGCTCACTGGAGCGCAGCACCCATGGACGCCTTTGCTGGAACCACTGCTCCCTATCGCCCTCAGCCCTGCTGCCAACGTTTTGGGGTTCCCCCGCGATTTCCTGTGCCTGATTGAAACTCTCGACAATCACTATCAGCGAGCGTGAAAAATGAAAATCAACCTGCCCACCGTGGGGCCTATCGTCGGATTCACCGACCCCAATCAGACACGTTTGTTTCTGCGTGGCGAACTCGAGCGGGACGCGCACGGTCTGCGGCGCGCTTTCGGCGTTGTACGCTGGCGCAAGCTCGGCGGCCAGAAATGGTCGGATCCGCTCTTCAACAAACTGTCGCCGAACTTCGACATGACCGGTGTGTTCGCCATCTCCAGCCTGACCCCGTCGACCGTTTACGAGTATCAGGCGGGCTGGTTTTTTGCCGACGCCGAACTGGAAAAAATTGAACAGATCAATGCAAGCCTGCTGGAGTGGCCGACACCGGACGCTGACTTCACCATGTCATTCAAAACCAGCACCACCAGCACCACGGGGTCGCGAAGCTATGTGGTCGGCTCGTGTCGCTACCTGCTGCGCCTGTTTGGCGGTCTCTGGTATGACGACCGGGGCGACAAGGTCTTTCGCTCTGTACTCGAACAGATTGACAAGAAAAAACCCGTCGACGCGCTGCTGATGATTGGCGACCAGATCTACGCCGATGACCTCAACTTCGTTGCC
>NZ_QAIU01000275.1:0-1855 GCF_003061205.1 Pseudomonas sp. HMWF006 | reverse complement strand
CAACTGCACTGGCTTGCGTGCCCCGTAACCGCCGAGGGCGACCATGTCCAACGCCTCTTCAGCGCGTTTATGGCGCTCGGTTCTGCTCACGCCTTTGACCTTCAAACCGTAGGCGACGTTGTCCAGTACGTTCATGTGCGGGAACAGCGCGTAATCCTGGAATACGGTGTTGACGTCACGTTGGTACGGCGGCAGGCCAGCCGCCTCGGCGCCGTGGATGCGGATCGAGCCGGCGCTCGGTTGTTCGAAACCGGCAATCAGGCGCAGGCACGTGGTTTTGCCCGAGCCGGATGGGCCGAGCATGGAAAAGAACTCGCCGTCCTGGATGTCGATGGAAACCCGGCCAACGGCCTTCACTTCGCCGAACTGCCGGGAAACGTTGGTGAACTGGACTGCAAGCGTCATGGTGCGGTGCTCCAAAAAGGCGCGGGCCGTCGCAGCGGCCCTGCCTGGACTTCTGAAAAAACTGAAACATCTAACGGTGAATGCGATCTGCTCTTAGCGCCCTCATTCGGCGGGCGAGATGCGATCCGCTCTTAGCTCCCTCTCCCTCCGGGAGAGGGCGGGGGGTGAGGGTGGCTTTATTGGCCATTGCCCTTCAATCAAGAGCAAAGTCAAAAGCTACCCCCTCACCCCAGCCCTCTCCCCCAAGGGGGAAAGGAAGCTCGACCGAGGTGCTCCCGGGCTTAGCGCCCGCCCATGATCGCGATGTAGTCCTGAGTCCAGCGGCTATAAGGCACAAACTTGCCACCCTCAGCCTGTGGGGTTTTCCAGAAGGCGATCTTGTCGAACTGGTCGAAACCGTTGGTTTTACAACCTTCAGCGCCGAGCAATTCGCTCTCCTTGCACGCCGCTGGCACCGCTGGCAACGAACCAAACCACGCCGCCACATCACCCTGGACTTTCGGTTTCAACGACCAGTCCATCCACTTGTAGGCGCAGTTGGGGTGCTTGGCTTCGGCGTGCAGCATGGTGGTGTCGGCCCAGCCGGTGGCGCCTTCTTTCGGAATGGTCGAGGCGATCGGCTGCTTCTCGTTGATCAGACCGTTGACCTGATATGGCCAGGCGCTGGACGCGACCACGCCTTCGTTCTTGAAGTCGCTCATCTGCACCGTGGTGTCATGCCAGTAGCGGTGGATCAGCGGCTGCTGTGCGCGGAGTAGATCGAGCACAGCTTTGTACTGCGCTTCGGTGAGCTGGTATGGATCCTTGATCCCCAGTTCAGGCTTGGCGGTCTTCAGGTACAGCGCCGCGTCGGCAATGTAGATCGGCCCGTCATACGCCTGCACACGGCCCTTGTTTGGCTTGCCGTCGGGGAAGTTCTGCGCGTCGAACAGCACGTTCCAACTGGTCGGCGGTGTCTTGAACACGTTGGTGTTGTACATCAGCACGTTCGGGCCCCACTGGTACGGGGTGCCGTAGGTCTGCTTGTTGACCACGTACCACGGCGCATCTTTCAGGCGCGGGTCGATGGTGTTCCAGTTCGGGATCAACGCAGTGTTGATCGGTTGCACGCGCTTGCCGACGATCAACCGCAGCGACGCATCGCCCGACGCAGTGACCAGGTCGTAACCGCCCTTGGCCATCAGGCTGACCATTTCGTCAGAAGTGGCGGCGGTCTTCACGTTGACCTTGCAGCCGGTTTCCTGCTCGAAACCGGTCACCCAGTCGTAGGCCTTGTCGCTTTCGCCACGTTCGATGTAACCCGGCCACGCCACGATATCCAGCTGACCTTCGCCGGCGCCGACGGCCTTCAGCGGCTCGGCGGCTTGCAGGCTGGCGCTGGCCAGCAAAGCCGTGGTGATTGCACTGAACAGTGCGGTCTTGTGCACGAACATGGGACACACCTCTTTGT
>NZ_QAIU01000274.1:3489-9396 GCF_003061205.1 Pseudomonas sp. HMWF006 | reverse complement strand
CTTCGGCCGCCAGGCTGAAACTCTGATGACGAGCAGCAACAGCGAAAGCGCGAACTGCGTTGAGCGGGGGAAGTGAATTTTTCATGGGTCTAATTTAGTCACATATGCACTGCATTTAAAGCGTTTGTCAGCGCCTTGTCGCCACGCCAATCTGCCCACATGCAGACACGCGATTCGACGGAGCAACATCATGCACAGCTACGGACTCTTTGTACTGTTCGCCGCCCTGACTATTTTGAGCCCCGGCCCGGGCGTGGTGCTGACCCTGTCCAACGCCGTGCGCCTGGGCTGGACCGGCGCAGTGCCCGGCATACTGGGAATCGCCTCGGGCGCTTTCGTGGTGGCGGCCCTCAGCGCCACCAGCGTCGGCTTGATCCTCAGCGCCTCGGCCGAGGCGTTTACCGTGCTGAAATATGCCGGGGCCGCCTATCTGTTGTACTTGGGCTTCAAGAGTTGGCGTTCAGATCGTTTCCGTGCCCTGCAGCAGGTTCGCCCTTCTCGTCCGGGCTACCGCTTTCTCGAAGCCGCGTCCCTGCAGTTTCTCAATCCGAAAGCGATCTTCTTCTTTTTGGCCGTGTTCCCGCAGTTCATTGACACTGAACAGGCTTTTTACCCGCAGTTCTTCAAACTGGTGGCCTCTTACGCAACGCTGGTGATTCTGGTGCACGGCAGCTATGCCCTGCTCGCCAATGCGGCCAAAGGCTGGTTGTCGAGCCCGAAAGGCTCTTGGCTGGCGGCGAAAGTCTCGGGGGTGACCTTTGCCGGTTTTGGTCTGTTGATGGCTTCGGCAACCCGCTGAGCAACCTGCTCAGGCTCATCCTGCTTCAAGGCAATCCGCTTGCCGGCCCGCCCGGCTATCCCGCTGGCCTGACCATTCTGTTGCTTGCCCATGCGCGCCTGGGTGATCAATCCGGGTATCAATTCCCCTTCCGGCAGGTTCTTCCAGAACCGCGCCGGCAAGTGCCCCTGCATGACCTTCTCGTTCAACCGCGCCGGGTTGAAGATGTGGCTGTAATAGGTCAGCCAAAGATCGCCGTGGGGGTCGTCGACGTTCTGCGCCAGTTGCTGCCATTCCAGCGGGCACTGGCGCTGATGAATCAGTTGTTCGCCGTCGTAGTAAACACCGTCACGCGGGGTGGCGATCAACCAGCGGTGTCGGCCCATGCGCCCGACGAAGTGTTCGCTGGCACTGTGCAGGATGTCGTGGGCCGGTTCGTGCCACGCCACGTATTGCGGGCCTGGCTGATCCTGCGGGCGTTCGATGAACCGCACGAAGGCATGCAGATGGTGGGCTTCGCGCTGTACCTGCTTGATCCGCCGCTGCAGCTCACTGCCGAGTTTGTCGCCGGCCATCATCGCCGTGCGGTCGCCGTGACTGACACGCCACAACACTTCGTACAAAAGACTCCAGCGCTGGTCGCCACGGTAGCGGGCCGCTTGCTCCAGCGTGTCGAGCAATGCACGGGGGATGCGCGCCTGGAACGGGCCATGCCCCTCGGGCACCTGCACATCACTGGCAAACAGGTCATTCACGCCTTCGGACGCCCAACTGACGAGACTCGGGTCGATCTCATGGCTAAGCAACCAGCGCGCCTGCTGCCGCCAGGTAACGAACAGATCGTCGCAATCGAGATTGATCATCCCCACAACCCCATCTGCTGCGGCTGCGGCCGGTCGCGCAGTTGCTGGTAGAGCATGTGACTGGTGACTTCGGCCTGTTGCGGGTGATAGTCGCTGGTGATGATGAACGGCTTGGCCTTGGCCAGCACACAGCGCATGCGCGCCACGTCTTCGTAACGGATACGCCGTTGCTGGCGCAATTGCACCAGGCGTTCGGTGGTACGCAGACCAATGCCCGGAATGCGCGCGATCAAGGCCGGTTCGGCGCGGTTGAGATCCAGCGGGAACACCTCGCGATTCTGCAGCGCCCAGGCCAGTTTAGGATCAATGTCCAACGCCAGATTTCCCGGTCCCTTGAGTAACTCACTGGCGCTGTAGCCATAGCTGCGCAAGAGGAAATCGGCCTGATACAAACGGTGCTCGCGCATCAGCGGCGGCGCGGCCAGCGGTACGCTTTTCGGGCTGTCGGGGATCGGGCTGAACGCCGAGTAGTAAACGCGCCGCAAACGGTAGTTGCCATACAACGACTGGGCGCTGTGCAAGATCGTGCTGTCGTCGGTGTCATCGGCGCCGACGATCATTTGCGTGCTCTGCCCGGCCGGGGCGAATTTCGCCGAACGAGGTTCATTGAGCACCGTTTGCACGCCGGTGTAGATGGTGTTCATCGCCTGCTTGATCGAACCGATCTGCTTCTCCGGAGCCAGGGTTTGCAGACTGGCATCGGTGGGCAACTCGATATTGACGCTCAACCGATCGGCATAGCGCCCGGCTTCCTCGATCAGCGCCGGGTCGGCCTCGGGAATGGTCTTGAGATGGATGTAGCCGCGAAACTCATGTTCTTCACGCAGCAGCTTCGCCACGCGCACCAGTTGCTCCATGGTGTAGTCCGCCGAGCGGATGATCCCGGAACTGAGAAACAACCCGCTGACGCAGTTGCGCCGGTAGAAATCCAGGGTCAGCGTAACCACTTCCTCGGGGGTGAAACGGGCGCGCGGCACATCGCTGGAGCGGCGGTTGACACAATATTGGCAGTCATAGAGGCAGAAATTGGTCAGCAGCACTTTCAGCAGCGAGACGCAGCGCCCGTCCGGCGTGTAGCTGTGGCAGATGCCCATGCCATCGGTCGAACCCAGCCCGCTCTTGCCCTCGGAACTGCGCTTGGGCGCGCCGCTGCTGGCGCAGGAGGCGTCGTACTTGGCGGCGTCGGCGAGGATGCTGAGCTTGTCGATGATTTGCATGGCGAAGACTCGGTACTGGTTATGCGTACAGTATCGAGTCTATAGGATTGGCACAAGGTGCAAAGCAGGATCAAAAGATCTCGGCCGATCAGGTGTACGCACTCCCTGCAGGAGCTGCTGCTGGTTGCGATCTTTTGCTCTGCGCTTGCAATGGCACCTCAACCCCGAACCGCGCCCCGATCTCCCTGCGCCCCAATGCCGTCAACGCCAACGCCCGACTGTCCAGATCCTGGGTTACCCACTTGCGCTTCAACGCCGTTTGCAACAAGGCCGCCCCCAGCGAGCCACCCAGATGCGGCCGGCGCATGCTCCAGTCCAGGCATGGGCAGGCGAACTTGCGGCGCAACGTGCTCAGATCCTGCACCTCGATGCCCAATCCGCCGAACAGCGCCTCGCCACTGTCGCTCAACCGATATACCTGCTCATCGGTCGTCACCAGCCACCCCGCCTCCAGCATGCGGTCGTGCAGCAACACCGCCAGCGTACCGGCCATATGGTCGTAACAGGTGCGGGCGAATTGCAGGCGATCCGGCGTATGCGGTTTGAACATTGGCGCGGCGTTCTGACCGATCACCATCAACGCCTCCAGCGCCTGGGCCACACGTTGGTCGGCGAGGCTGTAATAGCGATGGCGCCCCTGCACATGCAGGCGCACCAGGGCCAGATCCTTGAGTTTGCTCAGGTGCGCGCTGGCGGTCGAGGCGCTGACTTCGGCGATGGCCGCCAGCTCCGTACTGGTGCGCGCATGGCCGTCCATCAGCGAGCAGAGGATTTTCGTGCGCGCCGGTTCGGCGATGGCGGCGGCCACTTGCGAGACGCCGATGTCTTGATGTTCTGCGTGCATATTTCGCTCCCCGACGAATCGTCGTCGCTGCGGACTGAAGATACTCGCATCACTTTCCCGACGACAAGGCTATGCACCATGGACCCGATCATCGCTGCGACGCAGGCCGATCCCTACCCCTACTACGCCGAACTGCGCGCGCAGGGCGGACTGACCTTTCATCACCCGCAGAAACTGTGGGTCGCCAGCAGCGCTCGCGCAGTCTGTGCGGTATTGGCCCATGCCGATTGCCAGGTGCGTCCAACGCAAGAACCGGTGCCGAAAGCGATTGCCTCGGGAATGGCCGGCAAGGTCTTTGCCCGGTTGATGCGAATGAATGAGGGCGAACGCCAGCGCTGCCCACGTTCGGCGATCGAGCCGGCGCTTGACGTGTTCGATGCAGCCCGGGTGCGGGCGCTGGTGGCTGCACGCCTGATCAGCGCAGATGCCGACGGCGTATACAAAGCCATGTTTCGCGGCCCGGTGTGCGTGGTCGCAGCACTGCTCGGCTTCAGCCCGGCGCAAGGCCGGGCGATCAGTGAGCTGACCGCTGACTTTGTCGCGTGCCTGTCGCCGTTGAGCAATGATCTGCAACTGATGGCGGCACACGCGGCGGCTGAACAATTACGCGGTTACTTCATCGAGCTACTCGCCGAATCGAACAGCGACTGGTTGAAGGCCATCCTGCAACGCTTCGCGGGCGACGAAGAAACGCTGATCGCCAATCTGATCGGGCTTTGCTCACAGACGTTCGAAGCGACGGCCGGGCTGATCGGTAATGCCTTGGTCGCGGTGCGGCGTCAGCCTGCACTACGCAGTGCACCGATGGATGCGCTGTTGGCTGAGGTTCAGCGTTTCGATCCATCGGTGCAGAACACTCGGCGCTTTGTCGCGCAGGCTTGTGAGATTGATGGAGTGCGGGTCGAGGCCGGCGAGGTGATTCTGCTGTTGCTGGCCTCGGCCAATCGCGATCCAGCCCTCAATGAACGCCCCGACGAGTTTCTGCTGGATCGCCCGAACCGGCGCAGTTTCAGCTTTGGCAGCGGCCGGCATCAATGTCCGGGCCAACGGCTGGCGCTGACGATTGCCGCTGCGACTGTCGGAGAAATCCTTGATCACGGTGTGAATCTGCAGCAACTGGCCTGGCACTACCGCCCTTCCTTGAATGGGCGGATCCCGTTATTCAGCCAGGCACAGTGTTAAGCGCTGCGTAACTCAACCGTCAGGTGCGACAACTCATGCACCGGCGCCAGCCGCTCGCGAATCGCCTCGGCGGTGACGCCGGCGGCCGCCACCACACTGACAATCGCCGCCCGTGCCTGCGGGCCGACCTGCCAGACGTGCAGGTCACTGATGCGCACGTCGTCCGAGGTTTCCAGCAACTCGCGAATTTCCGCCGCCACCGGTTCGTCGGTGGTGTCGAGCAGCACCGCCGCGCTGTCACGCATCAGGTTGTAGGCCCATTTCGCGATGACAATGGAGCCGACAATACCCATCACCGGGTCCAGCCATACCCAACCGAGGTAACGCCCGGCCAGCAACGCGGCGATCGCCAGCACCGAGGTCAGCGCATCGGCCAGCACGTGGACGTAGGCCGAGCGCAGGTTGTTGTCGTGATGGTGATGATGAGCATGGCTGTGGTCATGCTGATGGCCGTGATCGTGACCGTGATGGCCCATCAGTAGAAAAGCGCTGAGGATATTCACGCCCAGTCCAACAATCGCAATCACCGTCGCTTCGCCAAACGCGACGGTGGTGGGTTCGAACAAACGAAAAATCGACTCGCCGGCAATGCCCAGCGACACCAGCCCCAGCACCATGGCTGAAGCAAATCCGGCCAGATCGCCAACCTTGCCGGTGCCGAAACTGTAGCGTCGGTTGTTGGCATTGCGCCGGGCGAAACCGTAGGCCGCCGCGGCGATGCCCAACGCGCCGGCATGGGTCGCCATGTGGAAACCGTCGGCCAGCAGGGCCATGGAGCCGGTGATGTAGCCGGCGGCGATCTCGCCGATCATCATCACAAACGTCAGTGCCACCACCCACAGGGTGCGGCGGGCGTTTTCGTCGTGGGACGCGCCGAGGAACTGGTGATCGTGGCTGAAACGATCAGCGCTTGGAGTCAGGCTCATGATGCTCGTGCTCTATTTGGAATAACGGCGGATGGCTTGCAGCAAGTCTTCGGCGCCCTGGGCGCGCTCTTCGTCGGTCAGGTCGGGATGCGCCACG
>NZ_QAIU01000274.1:566-3479 GCF_003061205.1 Pseudomonas sp. HMWF006 | reverse complement strand
GTGCAAGGTCTTGGCGCAATCGGCGTCGCCCTCCAGCGCTTTTTCAACCGCCTGCACCTGCCCGGCGATACGTCGGACGCGGTTGAGCAATTCGTCTTTGTGTTCGTGAATGTGCGACATACCTATACCCCCTACCCCTATATGCCGCGCATGATCACCGATGGCTTCGGCAATCGCAAGCTGGATGAGCATTCAAAGGATGAACGGGATACTGAGAGCGAGCTCAATCCCCCTGTGAGAGCCCACTGGCGATGACGGATACCGAATGTCAGATAAGGAAAATCAACGTCGTTATTACACCCGCCTCAATCGTCCCGCGTCAGAACTTCCAACAACTCAATCTCGAACACCAGATTCGAATTCGGCGGAATCTCGCCCATCGACCGCTCGCCGTACCCCAGGTGCGCCGGCACCAGCAGTTTGCGCTTGCCGCCCACTTGCATTCCCATCAGTCCCTGATCCCACCCCTTGATCACCCGACCTGTGCCAATCACGCACTGAAACGGTTTGCCACGGCTGTGGGAGGAGTCGAACTCGCTACCGTCTTCCAGCCAGCCGGTGTAATGGGTGGTGATCAGTGCGCCTTTGACGGCGGCTTTGCCCTCGCCGACCTGAAGATCGATTACCTGCAATTCATCGTTCATGACATTCACTCTGTTATTCAGCTGGCCGCCGTTTTCCCAGAATTGCCGCTCGTTCGCAACTCATAAACGAAGATGGCCGCTGTATCCCAATCGGTGGCGGAACCCTTAATATAGCCATCCGCCATTACTTCACGGATTGTTACGTCATGCTGGCAGTTCCCGAATGATTGACCTCTGGATCAGCCTGGCCATTGGCGTCGTCATGCTTGCCGTGATTGTCGTACTGGTTCTGCGCGAGCGCGGGTTGCGTCGTCGCCTGGCTGAGTACCGAGACCTGCTGACCCGCGCGGCTGAGGGCCGCAATATCCATCAGGACGGCGACGCCGAGCGCTTCAAGCGCAGCCAGTATTTTGCGCGTATCGGCACCTGGGACTGGGAGGTCGACACCGATCGGCTGTACTGGTCGGATGCGATCTACGGCATGTTTGGGTTCAAGATCGGCGAAATCACCCCGTCCTATGCCTTGTTCTGTTCTTGCGTGCACCCGGACGATCGCATCAGGGTGCGCGACGGTGAATTGCGTTGCCTGGAGACCGGCGAAAACCACGACGAGGAATACCGCGTGGTCTGGCCCGACGGCACCATTCGCTGGCTGCGCGAAACCGGCAACGTGGTGCGCAACGATCACGACGCGGTGATCAAGATGATGGGCGTGGTGCGCGACATCACCGAAGAAAAAGCCTCGGCGAGTTACCTCAAGCACCTCGCTCACTTCGACCCGCTGACCGGCCTGCCCAACCGCCTGGTGCTGGAAGAACGTTTGTCCGAAGCGCTGGATCAGGCGAGTCAGACCGCTACGCGGGTGGCGCTGGTGTTTGTCGACTTGAATGGTTTCAAGAACATCAACGACCACTATGGGCACGCCGCCGGCGACCGGGTGCTGATCACCACCGCCACGCGCCTGAAACGCATCCTGCGCAACACCGACACGGTCGCCCGGATCGGCGGCGATGAGTTCGTGGTGATCCTGCAAGGCCTCGCCCCGGACCTCGACCTGCAGGACGAAGCCCGCCGCATCTGTCAGAAGATCTTCATCGAACTGTCGCCGCCGATCACCATCGGCAACGACCAGCGCCATGTCGGCACCAGCCTTGGGGTGGCGGTGTTTCCGGATCATGCGCCGACCATGGATCGGCTGCTGCACATTGCCGATCTGGCGATGTATGAGGCCAAGCGCAGTGGGAACAATCAGTATCGGTTGGGGGGCGTGAGCCCTGCGCGGGTGCATGCGCAGGGCTTTTGAATCCGGGGCTTAACGCTCGACAGGTTGCATCTCGACGATGGTGCCATTGGTGATCATGACCATCACGTACTTGTCGTTGATCTGCACCCACTGCGCCTGTTCGACCGGTGCTTTCAAACCTTTCTGTTTCCAGTTTTTCAGCGCTTTGTCACTGCGCTGATAAACGTCCGGGGCCCGGTCGTTGACCTTCAATTCACGGTTGCTGGTCGGGGACTGGACGGCAGGTTCGCTTGAGGTTTGCGCCGCTTGAACAAGTGGGCTGCCGGCAATGCCGGCGACGAGGGCCAGGCTGGCGATTAGGGTTTTGCTGTTCATCGGTGAACCTCCTTCAGATGTGTGATACCTGAACTCCGACTGCGGAGGACTGGAATCATTCCTTGTTTTTTTGCATGGGCTGGCCGGGGCATTGTAGTTGGCAGACACACCGCCATCGCTGGCGAGCCAGCTCCCGCAGGGTTAGAGGTGATTCAAGAGATTGATCCGCTTTGCGCATCAATGCATGCCAATAATGCAATTAACATCCAGTTACACCTGCGCCACCATCCACCGCAATAACAACCGTGCGCCGCTTCCACGTCGCGCACGTCATAAAAGCGGTGGAGTCCTTTGCTATGACAGCCTCAATCCCACACGGCGGCTCGCGGGCCGGTGCCATTTTCCGAGTCACCTCGGGCAACTTCCTCGAACAGTTCGACTTCTTTCTGTTCGGTTTCTATGCCACACAGATCGCGGCGGTGTTCTTTCCGGCGAGCAGTGAGTTCGCGTCTCTGATGATGACGTTCGCCGTGTTCGGCGCCGGCTTTTTGATGCGACCGCTGGGCGCCATTGTGCTCGGTGCGTACATCGACGACGTGGGCCGCCGTAAGGGCTTGATCGTCACCCTGTCGATCATGGCCAGCGGTACGATCCTGATTGTGCTGGTGCCCGGATACGAAAGCATCGGCTTGTTCGCGCCCGCATTGGTGTTGATCGGGCGGCTGCTGCAAGGCTTCTCCGCCGGTGCGGAGCTGGGCGGGGTTTCGGTGG
>NZ_QAIU01000274.1:0-519 GCF_003061205.1 Pseudomonas sp. HMWF006 | reverse complement strand
GCCAAGCGTGGTGGCCGATTGGGGCTGGCGCATTCCGTTTTTCGTCGGTTGCCTGATCGTGCCGTTCATCTTTCTGCTGCGCCGTAACCTGGCGGAAACCGAAGAGTTCGCCGCACGCAAACACCGTCCGAGCATGCGCGAAGTGTTCCACACCCTCGGCCAGAACTGGGGCGTGGTGTTGGGCGGCATGTTGATGGTGGCGTTGACCACTACCGCGTTCTACCTGATCACCGTGTACGCGCCGACCTTCGGTAAAACCGTGCTGCACCTGAGCACCTCCGACGCGCTGCTGGTGACCTTGCTGGTGGGCGTGTCGAACTTCTGCTGGCTGCCGATTGGCGGCATGTTGTCCGACCGTATCGGTCGTCGCCCGGTGCTGATCGCGATGTCGCTGCTGGCCCTGGCCACCACCTACCCGGCGCTGTCGTACCTGGTGCAGGCGCCGAGCTTCAGCCACATGTTGCTGTCTCTGCTGTGGCTGTCGTTTATCTACGGGATGTACAACGGCGCGATGATCCC
>NZ_QAIU01000273.1:7052-15388 GCF_003061205.1 Pseudomonas sp. HMWF006 | reverse complement strand
CGGTGCCCACTCGTCAATCATCGTCAGTGCCCGCTTACTCGATCTGCACGTCGTGGTTGTCGCCTCCGATGAGACGGGCCGTCTGACGGCGACGGCGTTGGCGCGCACGTTGGCAGAGCTTGAAGCCGACGACCGACTGCAACAGGTGGTGGCGGTGGTGGCGGTGGCCGGTTCGACCAATGCGGGGCTGATCGACGACCTGGCCGGGGTCGGCCAGCTCGCCCGACGGCACGACATCTGGTTCCATGTCGATGCGGCCTACGGCGGCGCGTTTCTATGCGTCCCGAGTGTGCGAGCGACATTTGCCGGCATCGAACTGGCCGACTCGCTGATCATCGACCCACATAAGGGCCTGTTCGTGCCGTATGACTGTTGTGCGCTGCTCTATGCCAATCCGGGCCCGGTCACAGCGGCGTTTACCCAGGACGCGTCGTATCTGGAGCAGATCAACCAGTCGCAGCAATGCAACCCGATGCACTACGCCTTTCACCTGTCGCGCCGGGCGCGGGGCGTGCCGCTGTGGTTTTCGCTGGCGGTGTATGGCAGCGGCGCTTACCGGCACACCCTGGAGCAAATACTCGACCTGAGTGCCCGTCTGCGCACGCGAATTGCCTGTCACCCAAGGCTGACGCTGATTCCGGCGTGCGGGTTGAGCGTGATCCTGTTCCGGCGCGAGGGCTGGCAGGCGCGCGATTACGATGACTGGGCGCAGCGCTGTCTGCGTGATGGCATTGCGCTGGTGGTGCCTTCAAGCTGGCAAGGCGAAACGGTGATGCGCCTCTGCATCATGAACACCCGGCTGGATGAGCAACGCTGCGAGGCGTTACTCGCCGACCTGTGAAAGCGGTCGAGGTGAACAGGTCGAACATTGCATTGATGGCGTCAATAACAACCATTAATTCAATGAAGTTCTCATATGAAGAGCGCAGCGTAAGATCGGCTCCACACCCAACCACCGCAACGGAGCACTTGATCATGAAACGCCAAACCCTGCTTGGCATCGCTTTCTCGCTTTTCGCACTGAACGCGTTCGCCGCCACCGAAACCGATCCACTGTTCAGCGATGCGGTAGCCGCTGCGACCCAAACCGACCCGCTGTTCAGCGATGCCGTCGCCGCCGATGGTTCGGATCATCTGCAGGGCAACCGGGTAGCGGAAGGTGGCGCAGACCGTCTGCTCGAACGCCGCTCGAATGTCTGAGTCGATCGCTGTAACCAACAAAATCCGGCCTCAACAACCGGGTTTTTTTACGCCTGCTCGCGCCACCTATGGCTTCTAGCGGGGGGACGTGCCTTAAACAGCAGGCGACGGGACGCCCGTGCGGGGCTGATGGCGCCGTCCGGTTAATCGCTGGTGTCCATGTTGACCATGGTAGCCATGAGCGTCGGGTATTGGCCGGCCTGCTGTTTGCCGATGTACTTCATGGCTGAGCGCAGGTCCTTGTTGCCTTCGACCCGACCCTCTCGTGTGTGATCCTTCATCGACTGCCCGTAAGTCTTGTCGCGTGACATCGCCATCAAGCCATTGACGACAATGTCATTGTCGTCGTGCTTGTGCTTTGACGTCTCTTGACTGGGGTAAGGGAAGTGCCAGAACACCGGCGTGTTATCCAACAGAATGTCGTTCAAAAACGGACTGCAGGTGCCGCACGGTTGCCGCTCGGTATAAACCGCGTGGATCACGGTGCCATCGAGTGCCTGGGCCTGTGCGGGGGTCAGCCGGGCCAATCCCGCTGCGTTGCCCTGGCCGACCATCCAGTTGGGGATACTGAAACGGTTTAACGACTGAACGCCGCGTATCGCGATCCACACTTGTTTTTCCGAGTGGCACGCGGCGCTCGGCTGCGTGATGATGAACGGGCCCGGAATGCCGCCGTTGAAGGGGTTGGGGACAGTAAAAAAGAAGGTCGCGTAATTGACCAGGGTGAAGTCGGCATTCGCCCCGCGCATCGCGCGCGCGGCCGCCGACCAAGGACTGTTGAGATACGCCTGCACCAGACTTGGGTATCCGTCATAACCGAGCCAAACCGAATTGAAGGCCAAGGTGAATTCCTTTTCACTAACGGGTAACAGGGCACCATCGCTCCGCTCCAGCTAAGTCGAGGAATCTTGAGCTGTCAATCAGGCCCCGTTCATTGCGAAAGCGTTGCCGACGTTTTCATTCGCCCACCGGTTGCCTAGGTACTCTCCGCCGGCTTCGCCAGCGCGATCCCCGCCGCCCCCAGTCGCTTGAGCACCTCGAACAGCAGATCGCTTTTGGTCACCCCGACAATCCTCGGGCTGGCGACGTACCCGGTCACCGTCAAGGTGATGCCGTCCGGCGTCAGCTTGCTGAAGCGCACAAACGGCGCCGGTTTTTCGAGGACGGTTTCGTTCTCGCAGTAGGCGTTGAGCAGCAGGTCCTTCACCTCTTCCGGGTCGATATCCAGCGGAAACACCAACTCCAGAGACGCCACGCCCTGGGCACTGCCGCCGAGCGTGACGTTACGCAGGTTCTGCGAGATCAGTTGCGAGTTCGGCACGATCACGATCGAGCGGTCACTGAGCTGGATTTCCGTGGCGCGCACGTTGATGCGGCGGATATCGCCCTCGACGCCGCTGATGCTGATCAGATCGCCGACCTTCACCGGCCGCTCGGTCAGCAGAATCAGGCCCGACACGAAGTTCTTCACGATCTCCTGCAAACCGAAACCGATGCCCACCGACAGCGCACTGACGATCCACGCCAGGTTGGTCCACTTCACGCCCAGCGACGACAGGGTCAGCAGGATCACGAAGGCATAACCGATGTTGGAAAACAGCGTGCTCAGCGACGCACACATGCCGGGGTCCATGTCGGTCTTGGGCAGAAATTCGTTGTCGAGCCAGCGGCGCAGGGCGCGGATCAGCCAGATGCCGATCATCAGCGCCAGCACCGCGTTGAACAAATGGCCGGGAACGATGTTCAGCTTGCGCAACCCGGCGCCGCCGAGAATCGCCATGATATTGCTCGCCAGCTGCCCCAGCGTGGTGCCGATGCCGCCGACAAACAGCGCGATCACCGCCAGCAGCAACAGCCCGGCACGACTGAAACCGGACAACAGAATCGACATCTGATCGAGGCGTCGATCACCCACCCCGAGCAACTGTTTCAGCGCTTTGCCGCTGGCGTGTCTGGGCGAAAATACATGCTCGCAGGCGTCCTTGATCACCTGGATCAACAGGTAGAACCCGGACAGGACGATATACGACCACACCAATTCATAGGTGATGAACCGCGCCAGCGACACGTACCCGGTGAGCAGCGCCATCGCCGCCACGAACATCGACAGACTGGCGACGGTGAAAATCACACCGGAGAACGTGCTGCCCGCCGCCGACGCATCATTGGCGGCGATCATCGCCTTGCGTGCCTTGCTCACCTGCAACAGCATCGTCACCACAATCGCCAGCACCACCATGGCAATCACGCCGCGCCCGGCGAGCACAATCTGACTGCTCATGCCCGTGGCATTGCTGACCTGCACCAGCGTCACCAGCACCAGCAACGCGCAGGACAGAATCCGTGGGAACGGCTTCAGCGCCAGCGCCACCGGATCGGCAATCGCCGGCAGGCGCCACGACGGATGTTGCGTCGACAGCAAGGCTCGGCTCAGCCCGGTGATCAGCACGCAGGCATACACGACTTTTTCGAACTCATCGGAAAACGTCGCCAGCACCGGCGTCAGCGGCGCGTGGCGGGTGAGGGCGTAAAACAGCACATGCAGGGCGATGGCGGTGGTGGCAATGGTCGCAAGGGCTGAAGCGAACGCCAGCGCGCTGCGGCGCAGACGCCCCTCCGGCATGCGATGAATGCAGACCCAGGTCAGCCCGCGTTCGGCCAACCGCCGTCCGTACGTCCAGATCAGCAGCGCCAGCAACACCAACAGCACCGTATAAACGTGCTGCCCTGGCGCCCACACCGTGGCCCAGGTTTCTTCGATCTGCTGCACGAAAAAGCGCAGCCTTTGGCGATCATCCGGCGAAGGGTTGATCAGCGGCGACCAGAAATCCGGGTTCAGCACACTGTCCGTACCCAGGGTCAGCTCGCTCTCCAGCAGCGTGCGCCGGATACCGGCAATCTGCGTGATCAGATCCGCCGCACTCTGCTTCAACGCCGCGAGGCTCTTGAGCGTCGCATCGACCTTGTTCTTCTGCTCCGTCAGCGACGCCCGCTGCGCGATGATATCCGCCTGCTCCGAGGCAATTCCGGTATCCGGCGCCGCCCCCAACACCCCCAGTTGCACCGTCAGTTGCGCCTGCTGCGGCAACAACGCCGTCGACAACTTATCGACATCCAGAATGAACGCCTGCACGCGATCCTGCGGGCCCTCGAGCTGGTTGTAATTGTTCGCGGCAGAAATCTGCTGTTTCAGTGCATCAAGGCGTTGTTGCAGAGCTTGCAGATCACTCTGGGAAATCACCGGCAGCGGCGCGGCGGCGGTCGCCGACGGCGCCGGCAACTCCGCCGCCCACAGCGACGGACTGCCGGGGATGAGCAGGATCAGTACGGTCAACCACAAACACTGCAATGCGTTGCGCATGGGGGCGACGGGCTCGAATGGAACACACAGCCTATGAGGTTAGGTGATTGGGGGAGATGGGGAGGAAAAGTTTCACGGCAGAAGGTGGATCAGCTCGGGTTCAAGCGCGGTGCGGCTGGCGTCGAGCAAGGCAAGCGTGACCGGGAGTTTGAAGCGGCGGCGTCCGGCACTGCCGGGGTTCAGGTAGAGACAGTTTTCGCGCCATTCGATCAGCGGCTTGTGGGAGTGGCCGGTGATCACCAGTTTGATGGCGCTGGTGAGCAGGGCGGGCACGTCGGCGATGTCGTGGGTCAGCAGGGTTGGCCAGCCGTTGAGGTCGAAACTGAGGTGGTCGGGCAGGGCGGCGGCCCAGGGCAGGTCGAGGTCGTTGTTGCCGCGCACGGCGTGCAGTGGGGCAATGGCGGCGAGCTGGCTGAGGATTTCCGGGGCGCCGATGTCGCCGGCGTGGATGATCAGGTCGCTGCCCTCAAGGACGGCGAGGGCTTCGGGGCGCAGCAGGCCGTGGGTGTCGGAAATAATGGCGGTTTTCATGAGGGGGAGCGTAGCAGGCGCGGTTCGGTTTGGGTTGAGGGCCTGCGTTCGGGCAGACACACCGTGTTGCGCTGCGCTGACGATCTTTGGCGTCAGATCGACTCCGGCAGGCCTTGCTGCGCTTTGGCCCGGGCGATGGAAAACGCCTTCGGCAGGCTGGCGCCATTCTTCGCTGCAAGAATTTCGGCCATCACACTGACGGCGATTTCTGCCGGCGTCTTGCTGCCTATGTAGAGGCCGATCGGCCCGTGCAGACGTTCAAGTGACGCTTGCGTCTCACCAAAATGCTCGATCAGCCGTTCGCGGCGCAGCTGGCTGTTGCGCCGCGAGCCAATGGCGCCGATGTAGAACGCCGGGCTGTGGAGCGCTTCGAGCAGAGCCAGATCGTCGAGTTTGGGGTCATGGCTCAAGGCGACGATGCAGGTGCGCAGATCGACCGCGAAGTCGCGGACCACGTCATCGGGCATGCCGACGATACGTTCCACGCCGTCCACCGCCCAGGTCTCGATGTACTCGGGACGCGGATCGCACACCGCCACCTTGAACCCGTTGAACAACGCCATGGTCGCGAGGTACTCGGCCAGCGCCCCGGCACCGATCATGAGCATTCGATAGCCCGGCCCCAGGGTGTTGAGCATCTGCGAGCCATCGAAGCTGAATTGTTCGGGCGTCGCCGTGGCTTCGAGCGTGACCTGGCCGGAGGCCAACGCCAGGCGCCGGCGAACCAGTTGCCCGGCGTCCAGTTGCACCAGCAATCCATCGAGTGACTGCCACGCCGGATTGAATTCGAGGATCAGCTCAAGCGTGCCACCGCAGGGCAAGCCGAAGCGATGCGCCTCGTCGGCGCTGACGCCATAGCGCACCACTTGCGCTGCGCTGTCATTGAAAGCGTTGCCGCCGTGGGCCGTGGTATAGCGGTGGATCAGGTCATCCTCAATGCAGCCGCCGGACACGCTGCCCACCACACGACCGTCGTCGCGCAGGGCCATCATCGAACCTGTCGGGCGCGGTGAAGAACCCCAGGTGCGCGCCACCGTGGCGAGCAACACCCGCTCGCCGGCGGCGAGCCAGTCCCGCGCGGTGCGCAGGACCAGCAAGTCGATGCTTTCCATCAGCGTCTCCTCTTAGCGCATCTGCAGGATGATCGGGCTGCTGCTGGCCGGGTCGGTGTGCTCACGCAGTTTGCCAACTGCTTGCGCATCCACGGCACCGCCCTGATTGCCCCAAGTGGTGCGCATGAAGGTCAGCACGTCGGCGATCTGCTGATCCGACAATTGCTCACGGAAGGCCGGCATGCGATAGGCGTCCGGGACACCGGCCGCCACGACCCGCTGCGAACCGTTGAGGGTGATGTTGATCGCCGAGGCGCTTTCCCTGGCCAGTGCGGAGGTGGCACCGGCCAGTGGCGGCATCCATTCGGCCTGGCCCTTGCCGTCCAGGCCGTGGCACGAGGCGCAGCGTGTCACGTAGGTATGCGCACCGGGTGCGTCCAGACGCGTCGCAGCCGAAACCGCTTGATACTGCCAGGGCTGGCCGTCGCGCTGGGGATCGCCCGGCAACGACTTGAGGTAACGGGCAATCGCCGTCAGATCGTCGTCGGTCATGAACTGCGTGGAGTTGTTGAAGGCCTCGGTCATCGAACCGTAGACCACCGCGTGTTTATTGCGACCGGTCTTGAGGAACTGCACGATTTCCGCTTCGCTCCAGCGCCCAAGCCCAGTGTTGTGGTCATCGCGCAGGCTCGGTGCGTACCAGCCGTCGAGCAAGGCGCCGGCGAGGTACGGCTTGCCGGTCTCATCCAGTGCCTTCTCGTTGAACGCCAGGCCTCGGGGTGAATGGCAACTGCCGCAGTGCCCGGCGCCCTGGACGAGATACGCGCCGCGGTTCCACACCTCATCCTGCGAGGCTTTGGCCGCGTAAGGTTCGGCGTCGACAAACACACCGTTCCACAGTGCAATCGGCCAGCGCAGATTCAGCGGAAAGGGAATTGCACTCGGGATGTTCGCCTGTTTCACCGGCGCGACGCCTTTCATGAAAAACGCATACAGCGCACGCACGTCGTCATCACTGACCTTGGCGTAAGACGGGTAGGGCATCGCCGGATACAGACGGCGACTGTCGGGTGCCACGCCGTGGCGCACCGCTCGGTCAAAGTCCGCAAGGCTGTAGTGGCCGATGCCGGTTTCGGTGTCCGGGGTGATATTGGTTGCGTGGATTGAGCCCAGCGGCGTGGCCATTTCCAGGCCGCCGGCGAACGGCGCGCCGCCCGGCACGCTGTGACAGGCCACGCAATCGCTGAGCCGGGCGACGTATTCACCACGGGCGACCAGCGCCGGGTCGATGTCGGCCCCGGCGATTTGATGGGTTTCAAGGCGCGAGACGGGCTCGCGTGTGACATACCAGGCCAGCAGGCCTGCCGCGACCAGGCACGGCACTGCCAGCCAGCCAGCGGTTCTTGCGAATCGGCTGTTATTCATGGACGCTCCGGCGCTGATCAAGTGAAGGTGTGTCGGCTCATGGGCAGGCTGCGCACCCGTTGTCCGGTCAGCGTTGCCACTGCATTGGCGACGGCCGGCGCGACGGCGGGCAGCGGCGGTTCACCGATGCCGCCCATTTTTTCTCCGCTCTCGATGACACGCACGTGAACCCGTGCCATCCGCGCCGGCGGCAGGATCTGATACAGGTCGTAGTTGCGTGCCCGGGGCTTGCCATCCACCCACACGGCCTCTTCCACCAGCGTCTGCGACAGCCCCAGCGCCACCGCGCCATTGACCTGAGCCTCGACAATTGCCGGGTTGACGATGCTGCCCGGGTCAATCGCCTGCCAAATGTCGTGGACCTTGACCTGGCCGTGCTCGATGGACACCTCGGCGATCACCGCCGTCTCGGTGCCGAATGGCGAAGCCATGGCCACGCCGCGCGCACGTTTGCTGCCGTCCTCGGCGGTAAACGGCCCGCGCTTCCAGCCGCCCGAGAGTTCACCCACCGCCTGCAGCAGCGTGGTCAGCCGTTGATTGTCGCGCAGCAGATGCAGGCGCAGTTCGAACGGGTCCTTGCCACCCTTGTCCGCCAGTTCGTCGAGGAACGATTCATAGAAAAAATCGTTGAGCGAATTGCCCACTGAACGCCAGTAACCGAGCATCGCCGGACCTTTGGCGTAGATCTGCGCGATCCGCTTGTTGGCGATCGCGTAGGACTTGCCCGACAACCCTTCAAGCGCCGTCGGGTCGAGTTTCTCGCCTTG
>NZ_QAIU01000273.1:3199-7042 GCF_003061205.1 Pseudomonas sp. HMWF006 | reverse complement strand
CGGAAATTCACCGCCGCCACCGGACGCAGCACGTCGCGCAGGAACTCCTCCTCACGACTCCAGATCAATTTGACCGGGCGGCCAACTGCTTTGGCCAGCGCGATTGCCTGGGGATACGGACTGGCCGAGTCGTAGAGGAAGTGCCGACCGAAGAACCCGCCCAGCAATGGCGAATGCAGCGTGATGCGCGACGGATCCAGCCCTGTGCGTTTGGCGATGTCCGCGCGGAACATGTCCGGCGCCTGGTTCGGCAACCAGACCTCCAGCGAACCGTCCGGATTGAATCGGGCCAGCGCAGAAGGTGGCTCGAGTTGCCCGTGGTTCAGGTATTGGTTGTGGTAAGTGGCGTCGATCCGGGTTTTCGCACTCGCCAGAATGCCGGCCACGTCCCCTTGGTTTTCATCATCCCTGGCGGGGCCTTTGTCTTCAGCCAGTCGCTTGAACCAGGCATCGCTGGAAAAGTCGGCGGGCATCGGCCGCACCTGGCTGTCTGCGGCAGGTTCCTGCCAGTCGACCTGGATGGCTTCCACTGCACGTTTTGCGTGCCACCAACGCTCGGCGACCACCGCCACGGCACCCGGCAGGCGATGCACGGAATGCACGCCTTTCATGGCCTTGACCTGATCCTCGTTGCGCAGGTTGCCCACGGTCATCCCCAGGCGCGGTGCATGCTGGACGGCGGCATGCAGCATGTCGTCGACCTTCAGATCAATGCTGTAGAGCGCTTTGCCCGTGGACTTGTCATAGGCATCGAGGCGCTTCACGGGTTTGCCGATCCAGCGGAACTGACTCGGGTCACGCAGCTTCACAGAGGCCGGATCGGGAACCGGCAGATCCATCGCCTGCCCGGCCAGTTCACCGTAGGCCAGCGAGCGGCCCGACTTGGCGTGCACAACCTTGCCAGGCTCGGTGCTCAATTCGCTCACCGGCACCCCCAGCTTTTGTGCGCCGGCCTGCAACAGCATGGCGCGGGCGAGGGCGCCGAGGCGGCGCATGACCGGGTAACTCAGGCGCACCGACATGCTGCCGCCGGTGATGCGCATGCCGTTTTCCAACACCACGTAGGCTTCGCCGGGCGGTGCGGCTTCGACCAGGAAGGTCGACGGGTCGGCATCCAGCTCTTCACCGACAATCTGTGCCATCGCGGTGAACGTACCTTGCCCGCCCTCCATGAACGGGCAGAGCAGGCGTACGCGATTGTCCGGGCGGATTTCGAGAAACGCCGGGACCTGCGTGCCGCGTTCGGCGGTCGCCGCCGCTGCCGCCGCTTGCACGCGGGTGGCACCCAGCGGCAGACCGAAGCCGAGCACCAGGGCACCGACGGCGGTGCCGGTGAGGAAACGTCGGCGCGACAGATTGACCGGATCGTGCAGGGCCAGGGCCGATGCTTCCAGGGAAGGGTCGATACGAACGGTCATCAGGCGTCTCCCTTGCCGGCCAGCTCATGCACGGCGGCATGAATGGCGTTGTAGGTGCCGCAACGGCACAGATTGACCATCGCCGCTTCGATCTGCGCGTCACTCGGCCTGGGGTTCTGTTTGAGCAGAGCGGTGGCGGCCATCACCTGCCCGGACTGGCAATAGCCGCACTGGGCGACCTGCAGATCGACCCAGGTCGAGACGACCCGTTTGCCCACTTCATCGGCCTCGATGGCCTCAATGGTGGTGACCTCGCGGCCGACCACGCCGGCCACCGGTGTGACGCACGAGCGCACCACATTGCCGTCCACCAGCACCGAACAGGCGCCGCATTGCGCCAGGCCGCAGCCGTACTTGGTTCCGGTCATGCCCAGGTCATCGCGGATCACCCACAGCAAGGGCGTATCGGCGTCGGCATCGACCTGATAGGTCTTCTGGTTGATTCGTAGTTCCATGGCTCACCCGCTTGATCATCGGTTGACGTGCGTTGTTATAAGCAGTGACACGCAGCGAGGCGTATCACCGGAAAAGTGTGTCGTTCGCTCAACTCGCCGCACTGCCGAGCGTCTCAGCCTCGAAAGGCTGGCCACGCAGCAACGAGATGTCACGGCTGGGCGCGGTGCCGAACAAGCGGCCGTATTCGCGGCTGAACTGCGAGGGGCTTTCATACCCGACGGCAAACGCCGCGCGCGATACGTCCAGACGCTCCATCAACATCAGCCGGCGGGCCTCGTTGAGCCGCAGCCATTTCTGGTATTGCAGCGGACTCATACCGGTGAGCTGGCGGAAATGATGGTGAAAGGTGGGTGCGCTCATTTGCACCCGCGCCGCCAGTTCATCAATGCGCAGGGCGGCGCTGAAGTTGACCTTGAGCCAGTCGATGGCCTTGGCAATGCGATAACCCTGGCCATCGACGGCGGTGATCTGCCGCAGCCGTGCGCCTTGATCGGTGTGGAGCAGCCGATAGTGGATCTCTCGCAGGATCAGTGGCGCCAGCACCGGAATCGCCTCGGGTTCATCAAGCAATGCCAGCAAGCGATCGAGCGCACCTTCCAGGGTGGACGACATGTTGCCAATCGCGGCGCCTGACGCGGTGGAGGGCTGCCGCTTCGCCGGCAAGCCCACCTTGGTGATGACCTCGGCGAGCATGCTGACATCCAGTTTCAGCACCAGCCCGACGCAGGGCTGTGCAGGGCTGGCACGCAGCACTTCGGAGTTGGCGGGCAAGTCCAGCGAGGTGACCAGAAACCGCGAATGGTCGTAGCGATAGCCCTCGCCACCGACCCACAAACGCTTTTCCCCTCGACCCACCAGAATCAGGCTCGGTTCGACCATGCACACGACCGGGGGCGCCGGCTGATCGCGACGAAACAGCGACAGCCCGGGGATGGCCGTGGCGAAGTCGCCCGGTGCGCTCACGCGCGGGTCAATGTTCAACGCCAATGGAGATTCATGGCGCAGCGGTGTGTCGATCATGGCGGCTCACTCCTGTTGAGCGAACTGTAATCCGCTGCCGAGGCGTTTCCTATCCATCACCCTGCATCCTCAGAGGATCAGGCAAGCATTCAAGAGGAATGCACTAGGGCAGAGGTGGATCGACCGGGAGAATGTGTCGAACTGTTACGGGGGAAGTGCTCATGTGAGCGATCAATTGCTCGCCCCCTGCGCATCACCCCCTCATGTTTTTTGCACCACAGGTAGTTCCCATGACTGTTCTCTCTACAGAAAAACGCGGCTGGAGCGCCGTGCTGGCGATGTCGCTGGCCGCATTCGCCCTGGTCGCTTCCGAGTTCATGCCCGTCAGCCTGCTAACGCCGATTGCCGCTGAACTGCACATCACGGAAGGCCAGGCCGGGCAGGGTATTTCCGTGTCCGGAGCATTTGCCCTGATCACCAGCCTGGTGATTGCCGCAGTCGCCGCGCGTGTCGAGCGCAAGAAGCTGTTGCTGTCCCTGACCTTGTTGATGATCGTCTCGGGGACGATCGTCGCGTTCGCGCCGGGCTACCCCTCATTCATGTTCGGGCGTGCCTTGATCGGCATCGCCATCGGCGGTTTCTGGTCACTGTCGGCGGCGACCGCGATGCGCCTGGTGCCGTCCGATCAGGTGTCCCGCGCGCTGGCCATTGTCAATGGCGGTAACGCGCTGGCGACGGTCATCGCCGCACCTGCCGGCAGCTTCCTCGGCTCGTTGATAGGCTGGCGCGGCGCATTTTTCTGCGTGGTTCCGGTCGCCGCGCTGGCGGCCGTGTGGCTGCTGATCAGCCTTCCGTCTTTCAAGGCCGAGCGCCAGGCTGGCAGCGGTAACGCCCTGCGCCTGATGACACGGTTACCGGTGGCGCTGGGAATGATCGCCGTCAGCGTATTTTTCATGGGCCAGTTCATGCTGTTCACTTACCTGCGTCCGTTTCTTGAAGGAGTCACCGG
>NZ_QAIU01000273.1:918-3189 GCF_003061205.1 Pseudomonas sp. HMWF006 | reverse complement strand
CGCTGATCATGGCGGCCATCGCACTGGCGCTGGTGAACTTCGGCGCATCGCCGTTGCTGACCGCCGTCCTCCTCGGACTGTGGGGGCTGGTCGCGACTGCCGCGCCGGTTGGATGGTGGACATGGCTGGCGCAAACACTCCCGGATGATGCCGAAGCCGGCGGCGGCTTGCTCGTGGCCATCGTGCAACTGGCGATCGCCGCCGGGGCAATCATCGGCGGCCTGGCCTTTGATCTGAGCGGCTACAAAGCCACCTTCGAACTCAGCGCAACCGTATTGGTCGCCGCCGCCGTACTCGCCTGGCTGGCGGGGCGCAGCGCCACTGAAGTGCATCTGCCCGAATCGAACGCGACAGCCTGAGGCGATCAGCCTTCGCTCAGCGGTTCGGCCTGAAGCCGCCGTGCGCGGTTTCGCGCTGTATGCGCCACGGGGCAATCCGGTGGTGTACTACCGAAACTTCCGGCGCTCAGGGGAGCTTGTTCACTCGCGGCGGTTTGTTTCAGAGAGCGAGCGACGGGCGGCGGTGGAAGGGGAGGTTGAGGCGTCTGCAGGCAAGCGAGTGATGGTGCGACACCGCCCTTATTGAGCCAATGAGCGAAGCTTGTACGATCAGCTAATCTTTGAGCACTGTCGGCGCTTATGGCGATTCAAGTGAATGAAAATGAGCTTCAGGGATGACCTCGTCTGTTCAATGGTTTTGGTGGCGCTTGTTCTGGCATACGCCTCAGGTGCCGGGAACACGCTCCACTTAGGCTACTGGTACCTCACGCTGGTACCAGTGGTGACCTTGCTTCCAGGCCTGATTCTACGTGCCCGGGCCCTGTTTCTAACCGGAGCGACAGCCGCAGCGGCTGGTACGCTTCTGGTCTATATGGCGATCATATCCAGCTCGGGCCGTGATGGCGGCCTCGTTGGGCTGGGGCATTTGTTTTCTGTCCCGGGACTGGTCGTCGGCACCAGTGTGTCTGCTTGGTTATTGAGATTCCGTGTGAATGCGACATTGCCGTGGGTCGTCGCGGGCATCGCATTTTTGGGAGCCGGCTTCGGGTTCATCATTGCCCAAACTATTGTGTGCACCACCGCTGTGGACTGCGGTGCGCTGTCGATGAGGGTGGGGAATTAGGAAGGGGGCTCCAAAGAGTGGCTTTCAGAGAGCGAAGATTTTGCACTCTCGGCCTGTTTAGATCCTCATTTCCCGGGTTTGGTGTTCTTGCGCGTCTACTCGGGTTCAACGTCAGATGACGACTGCGACTGGCAAATAAATGGATCTTTGTTGGTCCTCCCTAGCCAGGTTGAGCGCTTTGCAAAAGACTTGTCCGCAATTTAACGGTGCGGTCGGACTCAAGTCTTTGAACCGCAAATGTACAAACTGGCGTGTGGGTTGCTAGCGTTTTTTAGCGGCAGCTTTCGGCCAAAAGCGGACAGATTTAGGCTCCGGGATATAATGAAACGAAAGCTGAAGCCGGGATGCTGCCCCCCCCTCCAGCAGCGGCTGACTTCTGCTGCATTGCTGCCAAGCCATAGATGCAGGTTTTATTCCACGTAGCGACCAACACATACATCTTTAAGGATATTGGACAGGACGGCGGCTGGATGTTCATCACTGGATCGTTCATGATGCAGGGCGCTGGCCAAATGTCTCTTTGCATCAAACTAAAACATTGAATGGTCTGCGTTAAGATTTATATAAAACATAATATACGCACTATCAAGGATAGGAAGTAATTACTATGCCAGAGGAATTCATTGAGGACGAATTCGATATTGATGAGTCAATGCGGGAGCTTGATGCTCTAGATGCAGAAATTCAGGAGATTCTCAGATTCGAGGAAATTCAAAGCGCGGCATATGATAAAGCTTTCGCGTGGTGGGATGTAGTCGATGGATCACCATCTATACTCAAACGTTATAAGTCAAGCATCGTATCACTGGAGAAGATGTTCCCTACGCTCAGCGATAGCCCAGAGGACAGGTTTTCACGTGGGACTCTTCTTGTAGGGTTGGTCTCGGCGTATGAGGGACTGGTTCATGATTTTTTTCTCCTTTGCTGCCAGTCCTACGCTCTTGCGACCAAGGCTGCATCAAACTTGAAGAATCTTCTGCCCGAAGACAAGAGTTATCTTGGGCTTAAGGTCGATTGCCCCCGTGATGAATTGATTTTAAAGTTGAAGAGAAAAACCTTTCATGACCCGACGCAGGTGACGCGGCTGTGCAATGTGTTGTTCGAGTTGCCACTCCCAAAGGCTCATGAGAAGGAAGTTCTTTATTACAA
>NZ_QAIU01000273.1:0-907 GCF_003061205.1 Pseudomonas sp. HMWF006 | reverse complement strand
CAATGAAAACTTTGCGCTTTTCTTTCAAATATTTTCACATGCTGGCTGATTCCTATGAGCGGCATATCGGTGAGCGGGCGGTAACCGCCGCAGATGAGGCAGACAAGACTTAAAACAAAGGTCTTCGTGTACATGAAGGGCAGCATCACCTGTTCAGGTGGGTAATTGCATTGATTTGACCACCTCTTGGTATTCGAATTGACCAAACATTTGCATCGGATATGACAAGCGCACGGGTAAGTCTTAGCCGCCAAAAATCGGCCCAAAGCGGTCTCACCCAAAAGGCAGCAATCAGCTAGGTCAGTACCGGGGAAGATCCACATCTTCATCGTAAATCGGCGTGTTGCTGCGCTCGAACTTGTAGCGCATGAAGGTCTGCTTTTGGCCGATAACAGCCTGTCAGGACAATCAACTTTCCTCCCAATGCAGTCATTGATACCCCCGTTGATTGACGTGCGCGAGCACTTAGATATTGAAAGCAAGTGCCAGGATCGGGCTGCCACCCGAAACGATGACTCGCCAGTTCACAAAAGCAGCGCATTCCACCAGAGCTTCAAATTGTTCAGGACAGCGATGCTTAAAACTCTGGGCATTGTCGATGACCAATGAGAGTGTTTGTCCGCTCTGAACGTGGACAGACGACATTTCTGCGCTGGGGTCATCGAGGTATGAAAGGCAGTCAACCCAAGCGTCCATATTGCGGCCGTAGAAACCAGGGAAACCGAATTTTTCTGCGAATACGCTGTGGAATGTGTGCCAGTCAGTTATCAGGTTTGCATCCACTCGCACCATTGTCAGATCAACCTCTGTCGAATTGGAAAAAACAGGTATGGCGGTCTCGCGAGGTGAAGTCAATTGCTGACAGCGTATTCGCGCAACCTTGGGCTCGATCCGCGACAAACGACGC
>NZ_QAIU01000272.1:0-2113 GCF_003061205.1 Pseudomonas sp. HMWF006 | reverse complement strand
TTCTTGAGCTGAGCATCTCCAGTGCCGCCATCCCTGCCAGCGAGTTGCCGGCTGCATTCAACTCCGGTGACCACACGCACACCGTGAACTGCCCCGGCACCACCGCGACGATTCCACCGCCCACCCAGCTCTTGCCCGGCAAACCGACGCGATAGGCGAAGTTGCCGGCTTCGTCGTACAAACCGCTGGTGGCCATGATCGAATTGACCTGCTGGGTCTGGCGCCGACTGAGGATCTGTTCGCCGCTGTGCTTGCAGAACCCGTCGTTGGCCAGGAAGCAGAACGCCCGGGCCAGATCAATGCAGCTCATACGCAGCGCGCAATGGCTGAAGTAGCTGCGCAGCACCGCTTCGACATCGTTGTGGAAATTGCCAAACGATTGCATCAAATACGCCATCGCCGCGTTGCGCGCACGGTGCTGGTATTCGGAATCGGCGACTTTGCCGTCGATCATGATTTGCGGATTGCCCGACAGGCGCCGGACAAAATCGCGCATCGACAGGGTCGGCGCAGCGAAGCGCGACTGATTGATGTCGCAGATCACCAGCGCGCCGGCGTTGATGAACGGATTGCGCGGGCGACCGCGTTCGAACTCCAGTTGCACCAGGGAATTGAACGGCTGGCCGGACGGTTCGTGACCCAGCCGCTCCCAGATCGCCTCGCCGGAATGCTCGATCGCCTGCACCAGGCTGAACACCTTGGAAATACTCTGCACCGAGAACGGCGTCTCGGCGTCGCCGGCGTAATACATCTCGCCGTCGTTGCCATACACGGCAATGCCCAGTTGATTGGCCGGCACGGTGCCGAGGGCAGGAATATAGTCAGCCACCTTGCCCTGCCCGATCAGGGGCCGGACAGCGTCAAGGATCTCGTTCAACAGCGCTTGCATGCCGGGTTCCGAAGTCTCGCCCCATGGGATTGCGGGGACACTGGGGCTAGACGCTGCGCCCGCCCGTCGAATCACACCGACCGCCATCGCACTGAATGTTCTAGGCTCAACCGCACATTCAAAAACGGGAGAGCAACCATGCAACTCGAAGGCTCCTGCCATTGTGGCGAGGTCACGTTCAGTCTCACCAGCGCCCATCCCTACCCTTATCAACGCTGCTACTGCTCGATCTGTCGCAAGACTCAGGGCGGTGGCGGTTATGCGATCAACCTTGGCGGCGACGCGACCAGCCTCAAGGTACGCGGGCGAAAACACATCAGCATTTACCACGCGAAGATGAAAGACGAAGGCGACCAGCGCGCCCATCGCAGCAGCGCCGAACGACATTTCTGTTCACTGTGCGGCAGCGGCTTGTGGCTGTTCAGCCCGGAATGGCCGGAACTGATCCACCCGTTTGCCTCGGCCATCGACACGCCGTTGCCGGTGCCCCCGGAACATAAGCATCTGATGCTCGGCTCGAAAGCACCGTGGGTGGAAATCGACGTTACAGCGAAAGACAAACAGTTCGACGTCTACCCCGAAGAATCCATCGCCCAATGGCATGAACGCCTCGGTTTGACCCGCTGACCGCGTAACTCCAGCCCCCCTGTAGGAGTGAGCCTGCTCGCGATGGCGGTGGGTCAGTAGCAAAAATGCCGATTGGACTGACCCCTTCGCGAGCAAGCTCGCTCCCACAATGATCTCCGGCGTTCACAAATCCAATGTGGGAGCGAGCTTGCTCACGAAGGGCGCGGCACAGGGCAACGCATTCAATCCAGGTGCGCCCAGGTCATGCGAAACGACGCCCCGCCCCAGGCGGAATCCCCGACCTCAACCTGCCCGCCATGGGACTGCGAAACCCGCCGCACCAACGCCAGCCCCAGACCGAAACCGCCGGTACGGCGATCGCGGCTCGCGTCCAGCCGCGAGAACGGTTCAAAGATCTTCTCCCGGCCGTCCACCGGCACGCCCGGCCCGTCGTCGTTGACCCGCACTTCGTAGTAGTCGCCATGGCGCACCAGCGACACCTCCACCCGCTGCTCGGCATAGCGAATCGCGTTGCGCAGCAGATTGATCACCGCCCGCGCCATGAAGCGAGGTTCGATACGCACCGTGTCGAGCCGGCAATCGCCAATCAGCAATTGCACGCCCGCCGCTTCCGCCTCCAGCGCCACACTGCCGACC
>NZ_QAIU01000271.1:0-7830 GCF_003061205.1 Pseudomonas sp. HMWF006 | reverse complement strand
TCTCAGTTGTCGTAGCCCAGGTTCGGTGCGAGCCAGCGTTCGGTTACGCTCAGTTCCTGTCCCTTGCGCGAGGTGTAGCTCTGCACCTGGTCCTTGTCGACCTTGCCCACCGCAAAATATTGCGCCTGCGGATGGGCGAAGTACCAGCCGCTGACCGCTGCCGCCGGGAACATCGCGTAGTGTTCGGTGAGAAACACACCGCTGCGACCGGCGCGCATTTCGGCGGCCTCAGGGTCGAGCAGGGCAAACAGCGCGGCCTTCTCCGTGTGGTCCGGGCACGCCGGATAACCCGGAGCAGGGCGGATGCCGCTGTATTGCTCTTTGATCAGCGCCTCGTTGTCGAGGGTCTCGTCCTTGGCATAACCCCAGTGCTCTTTACGCACCTGCTGGTGCAGCCACTCGGCACATGCCTCGGCCAGACGGTCGGCGAGGGCCTTGACCATGATCGAGTTGTAATCGTCGCCGGCGTCCTGATAAGCCTTGGCCACTTCTTCGGCGCCGATGCCGGCCGTGGTGATGAAACCACCGACGTAGTCGGTGACGTCGCTGTCTTTCGGGGCCACAAAGTCGGCCAGCGAGAAGTTCGGCTTGCCGTCGGTCTTGATGATCTGCTGACGCAGATGATGCAGTCTGGCCAACGGCTTGCCGTCATCGCCGTACAGCTCGATGTCGTCGTCATGCACCTGATTGGCCGGCCAGAAGCCGAACACCGCGCGGGCGCTGATCAACTTTTCGTCGATCAGCTTGGCGAGCATTTCCTGGGCGTCCTTGTACAGCGCGGTGGCGGCTTCACCGACCACTTCGTCTTCGAGGATGCGCGGGAACTTGCCGGCCAGGTCCCAGGAAATGAAGAACGGCGTCCAGTCGATGTACTCGGCGAGGACCTTGAGGTCGATATTGTCCAGCACCTTGCTGCCGGTGAAGGTCGGTTTGACCGGCTGGTAATTCGCCCAGTCGAACTGCGGCTTCTTGGCAATGGCAGCGGCGTAGCTCAGACGCTCGGTACGGGCGCTGCGGTTGGAGGTGCGCTCACGCACATCGACGTATTCCAGGCGCGTCTTCTCGACGAAACCGGCCTTCAACTCCTTGGACAGCAATTGCGTTGCCACACCTACCGCACGGGAGGCGTCGGTCACGTAGACCACGGCATCGTTGCTGTACTTCGGCTCGATTTTCACCGCGGTGTGCGCCTTGGAGGTGGTCGCGCCACCGATCATCAGCGGCAGGTGGAAATCCTGGCGCTGCATTTCCCGAGCGACATGAACCATTTCGTCCAGCGACGGTGTGATCAGGCCGGAGAGGCCGATGATGTCGCACTTTTCTTCCTTGGCAACCTGCAGAATCTTCTCGGCCGGCACCATCACGCCAAGGTCGACGATGTCATAGCCGTTACAGCCCAGCACCACGCCGACGATGTTCTTGCCGATGTCGTGCACGTCTCCCTTCACCGTAGCCATGAGGATCTTGCCCTTGGCTTCGGGCTTGTCGCCTTTTTCCAGTTCGATGAACGGGATCAGGTGGGCCACCGCCTGCTTCATCACGCGGGCGGATTTCACCACTTGCGGCAGGAACATTTTGCCAGCGCCGAACAGGTCGCCGACGATGTTCATGCCGGACATCAGCGGGCCTTCGATCACTTCGATCGGACGGGCGAACGACTGGCGCGATTCTTCGGTGTCTTCGACGATGTGGGTGGTGATGCCCTTGACCAGCGCATGCTCCAGACGCTTGTTGACGTCCCAGCTGCGCCACTCTTCGGTCTCGGCTTCCTTGACGCTGCCGTCGCCCTTGTATTTGTCGGCGATGGCGAGGAGGGCGTCGGTGCCTTCCGGCGTGCGGTTGAGGATCACGTCTTCAACGGCGTCGCGCAGCTCCTGCGGGATCTGGTCGTAGATTTCCAGCTGACCGGCGTTGACGATGCCCATGGTCAGGCCGGCGCGGATCGCGTAGAGCAGGAACACCGAGTGGATCGCCTCGCGCACCGGGTTGTTGCCACGGAACGAGAACGACACGTTGGACACGCCGCCGGAGCTCAGGGCATACGGCAGCTCATCGCGGATGTAGGCGCAGGCGTTGATGAAGTCCACGGCGTAGTTGTTGTGTTCCTCGATACCGGTGGCCACGGCGAAGATGTTCGGGTCGAAGATGATGTCTTCCGGCGGGAAGCCGACTTCGTTGACCAGAATGTCGTAGGAGCGTTTGCAGATCTCTTTCTTGCGCGCTTCGGTGTCGGCCTGGCCGGCTTCGTCGAACGCCATCACCACCACGGCAGCACCGTAGCGCTTGCACAGCTTGGCGTGATGGATGAACTGCTCGACGCCTTCTTTCATGCTGATCGAGTTGACGATGCCCTTGCCTTGAATGCACTTGAGGCCGGCTTCGATCACTTCCCATTTCGATGAGTCGATCATGATCGGCACGCGAGAGATATCTGGTTCACCGGCGATCAGATTGAGGAAGGTCACCATGGCCTTCTTCGAATCGAGCATGCCTTCGTCCATGTTGATGTCGATCACCTGCGCACCGGCCTCGACCTGCTGCAGGGCGACCTCCAGGGCTTCGGTGTAGTTGTCTTCACGGATCAGACGGGCGAACTTGGCGGAACCGGTGATGTTGGTGCGCTCGCCGACGTTGACGAACAACGAGCTGCGATCAATGGTGAACGGCTCCAGACCGGACAGGCGGCAGGCCTTGGGAATGTCTGGAATCTGTCGCGGTGCGTAACCGGCCACGGCTTTGGCGATCGCTTCGATATGGCCCGGGGTGGTGCCGCAGCAACCGCCGACGATGTTGAGGAAACCGCTCTGGGCGAATTCTTCGATGACCTTGGCGGTTTGCGACGGCAGTTCGTCGTACTCGCCGAATTCGTTCGGCAGACCCGCGTTCGGGTGCGCCGAAACGTGGGTGCTGGCCTTGTTCGACAGCTCTTCCAGGTAGGGGCGCAGTTCACTGGCGCCGAGGGCGCAGTTGAGGCCCACGGAAATCGGTTTGGCGTGGGCCACGGAGTTCCAGAACGCTTCGGTGGTCTGGCCCGACAGGGTGCGGCCGGAAGCGTCGGTGATGGTCCCGGAAATCATGATCGGCAGTTCGATGTGCAGCTCTTCGAACACCCCTTGCACGGCGAAGATCGCCGCTTTGGCGTTGAGGGTGTCGAAAATGGTTTCGATCAGGATCAGGTCGACGCCGCCCTCGATCAGGCCTTTGGTGGCCTCGGTGTAGTTCTCCACCAGTTCATCGAAGGTGACGTTGCGGTAGCCGGGGTTGTTGACGTCAGGCGACAGCGAACAGGTACGGCTGGTCGGGCCGAGTACCCCGGCGACGAAGCGTGGCTTGGCCGGGTTCTCGGCGGTCTTGGCGTCAGCCACCTTGCGCGCCAGGCGTGCGCCTTCTACGTTTAGTTCGTACGCCAGTTCTTCCATGCCGTAGTCGGCCATGGAAATCCGTGTGGCGTTGAAGGTGTTGGTTTCGAGGATGTCGGCGCCGGCATCCAGATAGGCTTTCTCGATGCCGCCGATCACATCCGGACGGGTGATCACCAACAGGTCGTTGTTGCCCTTGACGTCACTCGGCCAGTCTGCGAAGCGTTTGCCGCGATAATCCTGTTCTTCGAGCTTGTAGCTCTGGATCATCGTGCCCATACCGCCATCGAGAATCAGGATGCGCTCTTTGAGAGCTTGCTTGAGAGCTTGAAGGCGAACGCTGCGATCGGACATTGGGACTACTCGAAAAGACCATGACGAAGGGCCGGGATCATAACAAACCTGTGCGGTTTTGGAGCATGTGACGGTTTTGCATGAATATCGCTCATGTTGGTGCGGGCGTCATCCTGTAGAATCGCGACGTTTTTTTCAGGATCGGGATCAAGGGCATGTCGTACCGCGTCATCAGCATATTTTTGCTGTTTTTAAGCTGGGGCGCTGCTGCGCAAGATCCCACTATTTCCTATACCCGTGATATTCAGCCGATCTTCACCGAAAAGTGCGTGGCATGCCATGCGTGCTACGACTCCGCCTGTCAGCTGAACCTGGGCAGTGGTGAAGGCGCCGCCCGTGGCGCGAGCAAGATGCCGGTGTATGACGGCGAGCGGACTCAGGCCGCGCCGACCACCCGACTGTTCTACGACGCTTTTGGCAAGCGTGCCTGGCAGCAGAAAGACTTCTATTCGGTGCTCGATGCCCAAGGCAGTCAGGCGGCGCTGATGGCGCGCATGCTGGAGCTGGGGCACAAAACCCCGTTGACCCCGAATGCCAAACTCCCTGAAGACATCGTCCTCGGCCTGCAACGGGAAAACATGTGCGCGATGCCCGCCGAGTTCGAAGGCTATGCCGGCGCTCATCCGAAAGAAGGCATGCCACTGGCGGTGACCGGTCTGACCGATCAGCAATACCAGACGCTGCAACGCTGGCTGGCGTCCGGTGCGCCAATTGACGAGCAAGGCCTGGCGCCCAGCGCCAAAGAGGCGTTGCAGATCGTGCAGTGGGAAAACCTGCTAAACACCCCCGGTGCCCGTCAGAGTCTGGTCGGACGCTGGCTGTACGAGCACTGGTTTCTCGCGCACCTGTATTTCAAGGACGGCGAGCCAGGGCATTACTTCCAGTGGGTGCGCTCGCGCACACCGACCGGCCAGCCAATCGACCTGATTGCCACCCGCCGTCCGAACGATGATCCGGGTACTCAGGTGTACTACCGCTTGTGGCCCGTGCAAGGGGTGATCGTGCACAAGACCCACATCACCTATCCGCTGAGCGCGGCGAAGATGGCGCGGGTCAAAAGCCTGTTCTACAGCGGCAACTGGCAGGTCAACGCTTTGCCGGGGTATGGACCGCAGAGCCGGGCCAACCCGTTTGCCACGTTCGAGGCGATCCCGGCGCAGGCGCGTTATCAGTTCATGCTCGATAACGCCGAGTACTTCGTCCGCACCTTCATTCGCGGGCCAGTGTGCCGGGGGCAGATCGCGACCGACGTGATCCGCGACAACTTCTGGGCGCTGTTCCAGGCGCCGGAGCACGATCTGTACATCACCGACCCGAACTATCGCGGCCATGCCACACCGTTGCTGGCGATGCCGGGGCAGAACGATGACGTCGGCAGTGTCCTCAGCCTGTGGCGCAACTACCGCGACAAGCGTAACGAGTACGAGGCCCTGCGCCGCGACAGCTACGCCGACCAACCGCCGCCGAGCTGGTCGACCCTGTGGGCCGGCAACGACAATGCGCTGCTGAGCATCTTCCGCCACTTCGACAGCGCCTCGGTGACCAAAGGCCTGATCGGCGAAGTGCCACAGACTATGTGGCTGTTCGATTATCCGCTGCTGGAGCGCACCTATTACCAGTTGGCGGTCAACTTCGATGTGTTCGGCAACGTCTCCCATCAGGCGCAGACCCGCCTGTATTTCGACCTGATCCGCAACGGCGCCGAGCAGAACTTCCTGCGTCTGATGCCGGCCGATTCCCGTGAGGACTACCTCGACGATTGGTACCAGAGCAGCGGTCAGTTCAAGATGTGGCTCGATTATGAGGCGATCGACGACGACAAGCCGACCGGGCTGAAACTCGCAGGGAAAGACCCCAAATATGACTTCGCCATGCAGTTGCTGGCGCGTTACGGCGATCTCAATGCGCGGCCTGATCCGATCAACCGGTGCGACGGCGCGTATTGCTCGCGGCCGAATATCGACCCGGCGCTGCAGAATGCCGAACAGGCCCTCAGTCGCCTGACATCGCGCCCGGCTGCCGGCTTGAAGGTGATCGAACAACTGCCGGAAGCAACGATGTTGCGCATCGAGACCGCCAGCGGCAAGCGCGAGGTCTACAGCTTGCTGCGCAATCGCGCGCACAGCAACGTGGCGTTCCTGTTGGGCGAGTCGCTGCGCTATCAGCCGGGGCTCGACACCTTGACCATTTATCCTGGGGTACTCAGCAGTTATCCGAACTTCATGTTCAATATTCCGGCCGATCAGGTACCCGCGTTTGTTGACGCCATGGAGCATGCCAAGGACGCCGACCGCTTCGAGAAAATCGTCGAACGCTGGGGTATTCGTCGCAGTCATCCGCAATTCTGGTTCTATTTTCACGACCTGAGTCAGTACATGCACGAAACCGAGCCGGTGGAAGAGGGCGTACTGGACATGAACCGCTACGAGAATCTTTGATCGTTTGAGTGCGACCTGCTGTCCCAATACCTGGCGACACCGCGAAACTATTGTAGGAGTGAGCCTGCTCGCGATCGCGGTGTGTCAGGCGCATCACATGTTGATCGGGCTGACGCCATCGCGAGCAGGCTCACTCCTACAAGGTATCGGCGGTGGTTTCGAGCGATCTGGTCAGGAGCGGTCAATGTTGATTTCAGTGCAAGCCCTGCGTGCACTTGCCGCCTGGACGGTGGTTTGCCACCACTTCATGCAGATTTTCTTCGACTTCAAGGCACGTGGGCCGCTGGGGCAGTTGTTCATCGACAAAGGCGCGGTGGGGGTCGATATCTTCTTCGTCATCAGCGGCCTGGTGATTTTCCTCTCCACTGAGGGCAAGTCGCTGCCGCCGACGCGGTTTCTGCTGTACCGGCTGTTTCGCATCGTCCCGGCGTATTGGCTGTACACGTTGCTGATGGCGTTGCTGGTGGTGTTCGCTCAGCCGCTGTTGCCGGATCAGTCGCTGGACTGGAACCATCTGCTCCTGTCGCTGCTCTTCATCCCGACCGAAAATCCCGGTGGCTACGGCATTTATCCAACGCTCAATGTTGGCTGGACGCTCAATTACGAAATGCTCTTCTACGTGCTGTTCGCCTGGGCTCTGCTGTTTCGCCTGGAAGTGCGGCTGCTGGTGGTCGCGGCGTTGCTGTTCGCGGTCAGTCAGGCGTGGACCGGGTTTGGCTGGATCAGCGCGTTCTATCGCTCGGATATCGTCTATGAGTTTTTGCTGGGGATCGCCATCGGCATGCTCTACCGCCGTGGCTGGATCGGTGCCGGCCTGTGGCTGCCGTTGCTGGGAATCGGCGCGGCGTTGCTGGCCATTTATCACCTCGCGCCGGCGCCAAGGCTATTGAACTGGGGCGTGCCGAGCGCGGTGCTGGTGCTGTCGTGCATGGCGCTGGAGCGTTATGTCGAGCGCAGCCGAGTGCTCAAGCTGCTCGGCGACTGCTCCTATTCGGTGTACCTGATGCATGTGCTGGTGCTGTCGGCCGGTGGTTTCCTCGCGCAGCGCTACGGCATCAACCCGTATTTGATGTTTGGCATCTGTGTGCTGGCCATCGGCGTCGGTTCGTGGCTGAGCTACGAATGGGTGGAAAAACGCAGTTATCGCTGGCTCAAGGCGCGAGTGGACGACGAGCCGGTCGAGAATCTTTCCTGACAAAAATACTAGGACTTTGTCCGGCGCAACGATTGGCGTAAACTGCGCCCAAGCCTGCGAGGAGTTTCCATGACCGCTATTACCATTACCGACGCCGCCCACGATTACCTGGCTGATCTGCTGTCCAAGCAGAACACCCCGGGTATCGGCATCCGCGTCTTCATCACCCAGCCTGGCACCCAGTACGCCGAAACCTGCATTGCCTACTGCAAGCCGGGCGAAGAAAAACCCGAAGACACCGCGCTGGGGCTAAAAAGCTTCACCGCTTACATTGATTCGTTCAGCGAAGCGTTTCTCGACGACGCCGTTGTCGACTACGCCACCGACCGTATGGGCGGCCAGCTGACCATCAAGGCGCCGAACGCCAAAGTGCCGATGGTCAACGCCGACAGTCCGGTCAACGAGCGGATCAACTACTACCTGCAGACCGAAATCAACCCGGGGCTGGCCAGCCACGGGTTGATTTCGGTCTGCAGGTAGTAGT
>NZ_QAIU01000270.1:0-16944 GCF_003061205.1 Pseudomonas sp. HMWF006 | reverse complement strand
TCTTCCAGTTTGGTGGTGTAGTAGTGCTCTTGAGTACCTTGAGCCGAAGTACGGAACCACTGGATAACGATTTCGCTCATGCGCTCGCCGGAAGTCAGAGCGGCTTGCAGCAGTGGCGAAGCCTTGTCGTAGACCTTGGTGATCACAACTGGCTTGTGAACGCGCTGACCGGTTGGCTGACCGGATTGAGGGTCACGCGGGATGATCACATCGTGGCTGAAAGCCTGAACCATGACCTGGTCTTCGTGGCCTTCCTGATAGGTGTTGCCAACGGAGTCAGCGGTGAATGCGCCTGCAGTGATCAGGCCTTGTTTTTCGCCAGTAACCGACATGTACGCTGGTGTAGCCATGGGTGTGCTCCTTGCTGAAATTGAGAGTGCCCGGAGGCGAAAATCGCCCGATGGGTGGCCGACTGCCATCAAAGAGCGTGCCAAGTTTTGTTAAGCCGCCGGGAACCGGGGATGAAGCTGCACCGGATCGCGTTTTTGCATGTTTTTCGCTCGGAACTGAGATCTGAAGTGCGCAACTTCTTGCGCAGTAGTGCGCAAGAAGTTGCGCACTCGTCTGTACATAACGAATTACGTGGGCTGTAAGGATGTGTCCACATGGTTACCCACATTCAAGTGCGCAAGAAGTTGCGCACTTCCCCCAACGCCTACCGCCTGTGGCGAAACCGATATGATTGTTCCATTAATCAGTTGTCGACGCTGCGGCTGATGGTTACCAGATCAAATCTGTGGAGTCCAAATGCCGCGCCTCAGATCATTCCCGACGGCCTGCTGAACGCCTCAATGTGGTTTTTGCCATTGTTGATTTTGCCCACAAAGCCTCTGAGCTGCAGTGCATTCGCGATTTGCGCGTCCACGCTTGAATTGGGCAAGCGCACCGAACGCTTTTTGGCCGCAAGATGTCCGTATCCACCGGCCAAAGCAACCAATATCGGAGAGGTAATAGCCCAGTCTAAATTCAACTTCAGGGCCTGAAGCAGAAGCTCTTTCCTTTCCTGCTCTGAGGTGTTCGCGGCGTTAGCTAAGCTAACGATTATCGAGAGGCAGTTGCGCGAAAGAACGGCACCCTCAGAATTGGCACGTGCACACACGTTACCCAATTGTTTCAAGGTTTCTGCATCGCTCGCCACTTCGCGTTCGACCAACCCCTCCCACATCCTAACGACATCGCCGATCGGGACGTTTGGTGCTTCGCTCAGTGAGGCTACCGTGTATGGATCTAGCTTCAAAAGCTCTAGCTCTTCCCGTGCTGTCTCCCATCGATTACGTAGGTAGGCAATTTCAATGTCTGGCCCTTGGTTAGCGAAAACCATATGGGTTGCTGCATCGAAAGGAACAAAAGAAGAGACAGCCAAAAACCTCCAGCGATCGGGTGAGATTTTTGCACCATCAAGTGCAGCAGCTCCTACCGAGGTGCCGACAAACAATTGCTCAAGCGTATCGTCATCATAAAGATCGGACACCACGAACCATGTCTTCAGGTCATCGTTCTCTGGGCACTCTTCGGCCCATAGCTGTTGAGCAGCAATGGCATTTCGCGTAATAAAATCGGCGAAGACGTCTTCGAGATAACCCATTTCATCGGAGGTTGGTGCGTCATTAGGGTGCTCTGTTGGCCGAACGAGCATGTGATCGAAAAATGCCCAGGCAGCTCTTGGTACCGACGCTAAGCGATCCAGCTGAAGTGCCTTGATCCAAATGTTGTCGGGGAAGAAGCTCAGATCTTCTATCGTACAATCAATTCGCTGGAACAACTGGTCTTGTAGATCAGGATCCTCATTGATCAGCGACAGAACGTATTTCAATGAATCGGAGTCCTCACTAATCGCTCCTGCTTGCTCCATTATGGATAGAACGAATTCTCTGGGAGCGCGCTCGATCATGGCTTCCAACCCGACGAGATTCAAAGCCAACAGGCGGCGAAAGGAAACATTACCCCCCTCCCCATCCAATTTGCGGCATATCAGCAACATCATGGATAGGTTTAGCTCTAGGCAACTCCACTCCACCAAGCGCCTGAGCGTCTGCTCATCGGTGTCAGACTCGAGACTTCTGAATTTTACTGGGGCATGACGAAGCCAAGCCCAGCCACTCGCGTTGGTTTCCATACCCGAAATGAAGGTCTTCGCATCTGTTAGTTCTTCAATGATGTTTAGGAGTAGATCACTACCCTCCATTCCTTCAATTTGTTTTTGAGTCAGGTTGTCTAAAAGGCCGCAAATAAAGTCGATCCGGATATCTGAGCCGCTGAATTGGTCTGCTTCAAGCAAGTCGGTAAACAGGCGTGGCTCAATCGCAAAGATTGACCGGATGAAGTCTGATCGAGCTTCACCTGCAAGAATGATACGAGCCGCATCAGCAAACCTGTCTAGATGCTGACGGGCACTCCGTAAAACAATCTCCAGCTTTTGAGTTCGAACATCACCGAGATTACTTAAGCTTGCGGACACGGAGAGCTCAGCAATCAGCGCTGCGATAATCCCGCCGCCGCCATCCAACGAGTCGTGTTCGAGCTTCGCAATCACTCGCTCAGGGTTTCTAATTGGCGTGGCAACGTCTAGCACGGCACGACGCCGAAGCGCGAGAAGCAAATTCTGATCATCGTGGGTCAGAGAGCCTTCGTAGAAGAAACCGAGGTAGTCCGTGTAATCAGTGTCGAGATAGCCACTACGGAGCAAGTACACGATCACTTCCATGCCCATGAGCTGTTTCGCAATCACAGTGCCGTAATCACCGCGTGCTGCTTCGCGGAAGGAGAGCGTCTTTGATTTGATAATGTCCCTCTCGACAGCTCTTATAGCTTCTTCCAGCGCCTTCATAGGGGTCTGTATTCGATTTTCCCGTCTTTTGAAATCAGCCTGTGCGAGGGCATCTTTTGGACTGACGGCGATCCCAAGCGGGTTCTGATGTGACCAATTAGAAAACCAAACGCTTTGCCATTGTCTCGCTTGGCACAGTTGCTCGAAGATCTCATCTTTGAGGAAATCGCCTAGGCTAAACCGTTGACCACTTTCACTCTGAATGTAGTTGGCACCATCAACCCCACTAGCCTTTAGGGCCTCATGCCAGACGCGGAGCCTCGCGTCGACCAACTGCTCCTCATTTTGATGGAGTCGTTCAGACCTTTCCTCGCGCAGCTCTTCTAGGTGATCAATGAGTGCCTGGCTTGAGCTTTTTAACCACTCCGACAATCCGGTCAATACGGAATGCACTCGGCCTCGGCGCCTGCTCAATAGCGCGAACTCTTCAGGATGCAGATTCCTAATCACAACATTCGCGAACAGCTTGTTCTGGTCTAGCTCTAGACCACCATGGGAGAGCAGGTTCGCAAATATGTCGTATTCGTTGACGATATTTTTGATGAGCCGCATCTCATCGATGTAGTAGCAAACCGTTTCAACCAGAATACGGTCGAGGCTTGCTCCCAGTGGTTGGCCATTCACTGTACGAGCGCCCATTAGCTGGTACAGTTTTTCTCGAGAGTTTTCCGAGTTTACGACTGGGATCACAGGGATGATTATGTCGAAGAATTTGGTCTTGTCAGTGACCGTGAAAAGCTCGTCGCGAATGGCATAGATAAAATGTACAGGTCGTTTGATTTGAGGCGAGTGACGAATCGTAAAATTGATCTCACGAAGCCTGAAAAACACTTCCTGTGCGCCGAAGCGATCCAGATCCTCAATCACGACGACGCGAATATCACTGCGCTCGAAGCAGTAGATAATCTCGTCCACGTTCTTATGCAGAACGGAGCCATGATGCATTGCTTCGAGCTTGCCTCCTTTGAGCGTTAGGCCGTCGATGCTGAACATGGATAGGAACTTCAGGCTGGCGTACAACGCGTACAAGCAGCCAATGCCTACAACTGCGACTGCGAGCCAGCCAGGGATGAACATTAAGCCTTTGATGATCCAATCTGGGTCGAACGCCGGAAGCTCTTTTACCGTTGGGAGGTAAAGCCGAAGGCCTCCGATTATGAACAAAGCGTAGTACACGGTACGCATTAAAATCCGTCGACTGGACGCCTGAACGATGCGTTTCAATCTCGTCTTTGGTAATCGTTCCGCCGGCACTGCGTAAAGTAATTGCTGAACAATCGTCTCTTCGATTCGGGCAATCAAATTACCAGGCAGGGTTCCTTCTGTTGGGGCATCTGTAGAGCCTCCACTGTTGATCGAGGGAACATCATGCTTGTCGCTTGGAACCGGTGCATCTTTGCTAAAAGTGGCGAGCGATACGTATGCAGTTTGAAATTCAGGGTGTCGATCAAAAAAGGTCTTGATGACACTACTCTTGCCAGCTCCGTAGCCGCCCGTTAGAGCAATATTCAAAATCTCATCGTTGTTGAGCGCCCCTTTCAGCTCACGCTCATAGAGCTCGAATTGATCGTCTGCAAGCAGGACTGGCGTGAGGGGTTCAAATGACCCTGAAGGCTTTGGAGGTCTGAGCAGTGAGTCGAATACACGACGCCCTTCCCTGCAAGCCGTGATGAGTGCCGTCCATTGCTGCTTGCGGCGTTTGACGAATCCGTTAGGCATCGATAATCCTGTCGACTAGATATCCATGCCATCGTTAGGCAAGGAATGCGCTAAAAGCTTTCATACTCCGGGCATACCGGAGCATTTCTCATAGCGGCTATATGCCATAGTTCTCGGTCTGAGGGATAGTTTCGCTCGCCTTATGGGGTGAAACCGCTGATTTACCAACCTTGAGACTGCACCGTGATAGCCACAACATCTTGGTCGATGGTGCAGGAGGATGGTGAGCGAACCAGGTGGTTCTCTACCTAGCCCAATAGCTAAATTATGCTAGTTTCAACCTGAGGAACGAGCAGCCAAACGTATCGATTGTGGAAGAACTCCCACATTGGAGATGTTCGATATTGAGCGAGGTGCTACTTGGAGTTGGGCAGTAAATCGATAGTTGCCACAGGCCTAGCTGTAATCGTGCCTCTCATTTTCTTCCTTCGCTACGTCATGTTGCGGCGGTGGAAGCGCCAGGTACAGAAAGCGTTCAGGACAGGTTCTACCATAAGACGCGGAACCAATTCATAGCCGGGCCAATCTGCCCGAAAGATCCACCTCGCCGTTGACGCCACTTCTGCCAAACAAGTCTATGCTCAGAGACAGTTCTGCCATTGGAGTGTGTGATGTTAGTACCTGGTGAACCTGCTAACGAAGATGATCGAGTAAAGGTGTTACAAGACCTCCATATCCTGGACACGGCACCTGAAGAGCGTTTTGATCGCCTGACGCGCTTGGCTAAGCGTCTGTTTGATGTTCCCATTGCACTCGTGTCTCTGGTGGACAAGCATCGTCAGTGGTTCAAGTCTTGCGTTGGACTCAGCGTGACTGAAACGTCGCGCGAAGTTTCGTTCTGCGGACATGCAATTTTAAAGAATGAAATGCTTCTGGTGGCAGACGCTCGCAAGGATGAACGCTTTTTGGATAATCCACTGGTAACGGGGAAACCGTATATCCGTTTCTATGCCGGTTACCCTTTGACTGTTCCCGATGGCCACAAGATGGGCACCTTGTGCCTAATCGATTTCAAACCTCGCCATTTCGATGCTGAAGATTACGCGCTACTGCGCGATCTGGCCGGTATGGCCGAACAAGAACTGGTTGCCGTTCAGATGGCAAGCATCGACGAGCTGACATGGCTATCTAACCGACGTGGTTTCATGACCCTGGCCCAGCATGCATTAGCCGCGTGCCAGCGACACGCAAGGTCGGCCACCCTGCTGTTTTTTGATCTCAACGATTTCAAGAAAATCAATGACCTGTATGGCCATGCTGAGGGAGACAACGCCCTCAAGACCTTTGCCGATGTGCTCCGCATCGCCTTTCGAGAATGCGATGTGGTGGGACGTCTGGGAGGCGACGAATTTGTCGCGTTACTCACAGGCTCCAGTCAAGTCGAAACCTTGGCGGTCATGGCCCGACTCAAGGAGTTGTTGGAAGACAGCAATGCCACCTTACACCGTGGTTATGCCATCCGCTTTAGTGTCGGTCAGATCGAATATCATCGCGAGCTTCACACAACCGTGGAAGACCTGTTGGCGCACGCTGATCGCGCCATGTATGAGCATAAACAATCGCTCAGCGCCAGCCGCCACCACTACTGATAGCCCACGCAGAACTTGGCAGTCAATACGCGAGCGCAAGTTGCAGAGCGTTGCTGGCGCGAAACGACGTGCAGCAGAGCATAAGCTGTAAAGGTAACAGCTGGGACAACGCGGTGATGGAGCGCTTCTTCCTAAGCTTGGAATGGAGCGGGGTATGGCGACGTGACTATGCCAACCATGCTGAAGCTATCCGCGACATCACTGAATACATCGTTTGGTTTTACAACAACGAACGGCTGCACTCAAAATTAGGGTATCTGCCGCCGAATGCTTACGAGCGGGTGATGGCGTCGAAACCACCTATCGAGGTGCCCGGAATTAGTTGACCACCACACATTAGACCACTACACCACGATTCTTCGTCGATTCGAACAGCAGTAGTCTGTTCTGTAGACGGTTGGTCAAAGGGGACTTTGATGAGGGATCCCACTTTGTGCGGAGCGCATTGGTCAGCTCATAGTCGGCTCGCCTCCCAGTCATTCACTCAGGGTCGAACTGATGGAGAGTGACTTGAGAGGCGAGCTTCCGAACCTTAGCTCAGGTTCATACCTGGTGCCATAGGATAGAAGAATGAATAGAACTTCATTCCCTTCTCGTGCCAGCATCGGACGCCCGGTCACCTACTTCGAGAAAGTCGCTGTACAGTGAGTCAGGTCAACACTCACTCGGGGTGCCCCCATGATCTGTTTGATTTGCGCAGGTATGGCGTCGCGCATCGAGTGTCAGGGCCCTTGGGAAGAGCGGGACTGTCCGCATTGCGGCCACTACCGCATGGCAGATGCATTGATCTTGACCCTGATGGAGCAGGGCCAAATTTTCGATGTGGCGCAGACCCGAAATTGGCTGGCCCAGCAGCGGTTAAACGAAGTCGTCCCGTGCATTCAAGCTCATGAAGCGCTGCTTGCTTTGTAGGTTTAGTAGCAGAGATGCTCAGACACGGATTGCATCATGATGGGCCAAAGAACGGCTTTCGAGTGCACCTAGCGCCAACCGTTTTTGCGGTACATCGCATCTTGCGATTCCGTCTCCTGATCAGTCACGGCACGGGCCTATTTTACTTCCAGGCTTTGCTGCTTCTCCGAAGAATATTCCAAGCTCTTGCAAGCGGATTGGCCGCCTTGAGCTGAGCGCCCTTGGACGCCACGACCTTGTGCTCGATGTTTTCCAGGTATTGGATCTTTAGTTGATCTACCAGCGGAGCAAGCACCGGGTTGCCCCTAAATCCAGCTAAGTGCGAATCGATTACCGCCGATGTCTGCTTGGCAGCCGCCGCAACACTGGAGGGAATGGACGGGTCAAAGCGAATCGCCTCTAGTGTTAGATCAAGCTGCTGCAATATAGCCTCTGCATCACGCATCTGTTCACGAACTGCGTCTAGGGATATCTGCATCGTCCACTATCCTTAGTGAGGTTAATTGGGTGGGATTGAAAGAGCGCGCTGCGTTCAGAGCGCTGACTTGAAACTGAAACAAAATTGTAGGCTACAGTGAGCAAGGCGTGTGGCGACTGATAGGGATCAATGTCGTTCGTTGCGCGAAATGGAGACGGCACCAATTGCTGCTAGTCTTTTCGAGGTGTGATCACAGGGGAGGCTCACTGCATGTCGTTCGCCGATAAATTTGTGGCTGAAATACTGAGTCTACAAGTGAGACTGTACAACGCACATGCACGTCTTGAGGCGCGCACGGATGGTGAGGCGTTACACGATCTAAGGATAGCCGTACGACGAATTAGAAGCCTGCTGAGACCTTTCCGCTCTGTAGAGGAGATGCAGGTGCTGAACGAGGCTGCTGCGGAGGTTGGTCGGCAGACTACGCCGGCGCGCGATCTGGAAGTCCTCATCCAAGAACTAGAAAATAGAAAACTACCCCAACTGGCACAACCCAGACGTCTCAAGCTGAACAACTGCTATGAGGCCGTCCTCAATGGCTTGCCGCTGAAACGGCTAATGGCGGCACTCGATGCGTGGCCTCAGGGTTTCCGTGCGGTTGAGCTCAATGGAGGATGGTCGGGTATCCAGCCGAGTATTGAAAAAACGATCAAAAAGCAGGTCGACCGGCTCCATGTCGCGATAGAAAATAAGGAGTTTGACCGACACGAATTGAGGGTGTTGGTAAAACGCACTCGCTACCTGACTGACGCGTTTCCGGCGCTGTCCCCGCTTTCGAGTAGCGAGAACAAGATATTGAAAAGCCTGCAATCAGCTCTGGGTGATTGGCACGACCACTACCAGTGGTGCCAGAAGGCGTTGATCGAAAAGGATCTCCTGCCATTACAGGCTGTATGGACGGCCTGCGCTGCAGGCGCCCTTGAAGAGGCTGAGGCCCGGTTGTCGGAAGCAGCAAAACTACTTCCAAAATCGCTGAGCAAAAAAAAGCTGCCTAAGTTGGCAGCTAAATAAAGAGCCCGCGATGAGCACTATGTATGTCGACATTATGCTGACTCTTTTGAGTCATTTTCATGACAGTGCCTCGTCAGCGAGATAGATGTGCTCTGGCAGGGAGTGCGGTGCATTTATCCGATCTGTCAGCCGAATGACAAATGCCTCCGCCTCGATATAGGTAGAGAACCTGACACGGGAGGTGTCGAGCACAACAAACCATCCGGTATCCGTGTCTGCCTCTTCGATTTTGATCAACATCCTTGGAGTCCTTTCGCTGGGTGGCATCAGGGCGGAATGGGTGGAGATCCCTTCAGAGAGAATTGGAGTCTAGCTCCTTCAGCGCATTGATCTGTGCTCTGATGCGTTCCGAATTGATATCAAGTGTCGACACCGCCCCCAGGATGGTGCTGGAAGCTTCCGTTCCCCCCCGCTGATCAATCCACATCCCTATCGACTCGACAGCATCCGCCAGCGCGAGCTGGTTTTCGTGGAGGGATTCCAAAATAGCTGACAGCTGGTTTTGAACTGACATGACGCCACCTCATTAATACAGAATTGAGCTTAGCAGACGTCCCGCGCCGGATTGCGTTACGAAAGCACCGCTGGTATGCCGTGCATCCCCTGCGGAGCGAAGTCGCGTTTAGAAGGCTAATCAGAGGCTAGATGCTGTTCGTCCAGAAACTCCGTGAGCCTTCTAAATGCTGCCGTAATCAATGAGGATCTGGCCAAGGCTTAACCATCTGCTCTAACTGAGAGACAACCATGTCAGAGAAGTACCGAGTGCTGTTCGTGTGTGCGAAAAACGACGGTCGCTCATTGTTAGCTGAGGCTTTGTTAAGACACACTGGCTCCGGCCACTTTGAGGCATTCAGCGCAGGGCTGACCGCTGGTGAAACCGATCAGCGCACGCTCGAAACGCTCGAACATATTGGCGTCGATTCAAGTGGGCTACGAAGCAAGTCAATAGACGAGTTTCAGGGGCAGGATTTTCACTACGTTGTCACCTTGTGTGACAAATCGTCTGAGGAAGCATCCCGGATGCCATCATCAGAAGAGATAATGACTTGGAACTTCGAGGATCCAGCTACCAGTGAAAAGCCTGAGCCTTTTCGCCATGCCCTCCAGGAAATCCATGACCGCATCAAGATGTTCGTCACGGTAAAAACTCGAAATACCTCAGTGTAGGCCTACCCTTCGCTTCAGAGCCAAGGCGGTCAAAAACGGTCGTCCAGAATGTCAGCCAGTAACCGTTGATCCATCGTCATCGCTCTGCCTTTTAACTGTCACACTCTTCACCTAGGTTTCCTTCGCCAAGATGCTCAAAGGGGGCTATATGAATAGTGCGTGCAGGCTAAAGACTCGGCGTATAGCTGCCAACCTCAGTTCACGAAGGAGGATCATTAGTGCGTTTTGTAGACGTAATTCTCCAGTAATCAGAACAGCTGAATACCAGGCTACCCTTTTACAGCGATATCCAATGGATCTCATAAGCAGTGCTGAAGTCGAAGCCTTGTTAGACAGTTGGCTTCCCTCTGCCGGGCGTTATCAGAGGTTGGATCTCACCTGATTCACAATAACTTGTACGGCGCTATGGATTGATCAAAAATAAGTCACGCGAGAGCAGTTACTGATTTGACTACAAACAAAAAGGGCCCTGAAGGGCCCTATGTTCTTACATCTCGAAATTACTTAGTCAGCCAGGACTCGACGGTCGCGGCGCCGTGCTTCGATTTCCAATCTTTAAGCGTTTTGTGGTTACCACCCTTGGTTTCGACGACTTCGCCAGTGTGCGGATTTTTATAAACCTTCAACTGGCGAGGTTTGCGGCTGCCGGCTTTGGATTCGACGGCTGGAGCGCGACGGCCTGCTTGTGGATCTAGCAGATTGATTACGTCCTTCAGGCTATAGCCGTATTTTGCGAGCAAATCGCGTAGCTTTGTTTCGAATTCAATTTCTTTCTTGAGGCCGGCGTCGCCCTTGAGGGCTTCGAGTGCTTGGAGCTGTTCGGCTAGGTGTTTTTCGAGCTGACGGAATTCTGCGAGTTTGGACATTAAAAATCTCACTCTGATTTTAAAGATATGAACGTGTCTTTAATGCTTCAGCTTTTAGCACACTAGACAATTTTCTGACTAGCAGAAATTAAAATTTCGGATTTTTTAATGGAAAGTTGAACAAGCAACACCAAGTGTACAGCTTTCAAATGTAGCTTTACCGCCTTGTCTGATTTAGGTTGGTTAACCTGCGAACTCCAAGCGCAAATCAACCAAGGAGACACGAACATGCGACCTAGATTCGTCCTTGTTCCAGCGGTTCAAGTCGAACGGAGACCGCATCGCTCAGGATTTCATCATCAATCGAAGGCTCACCTAGGTCGTTTTGACATTTACGACAATCAGGACAAAGTAAGGCTACAGCATGGGTTTCAAGACAGGACAGCTGCAGACTGCGTGTGCCAAAATGAACTTGGAGGCCGGAAGTCCTAATTTGACGCATGGCGCCCCCCCCCTTGAAAAACTGATCGAATGGCGATTATAAGGCCCTTTATGTAGCGGAGTCAGGAGAATAACTCACATTCGCATTCACGCCACCAGTTCTTGGCCGGAAGGTTATTAATCTCTCAACCCAGAATCCCCTACTGCTGAAAAAAACCTATTAGCCCCACGCGCAAGGGCAATCGCCAGCGTCTTTCCGATAGAAAAATTTGATCACGAGCTCGTACTCTTATTAGGTGTGCGTCGCTCCACCGCATCCGCTGCGCTGAGCATTCCTGAAGCATTCTCATGCGTACCCAAAGCTTTCCTACCCTGGAAGTCAAATCTCACTGTGAGTCAGCAAGCCGTATTTTCGAAATACTCAGTTAAGAAAAGGCCAAGCAGCTAATTGTCAGACAGGTTTTTTGAGCATATCCTGTGCAAAACCTATACAGGCTAAACTGAAATGTACAAGAATCAGAGCTGGCCACTGACACTTTATTTTGATGGAAAGTGCCCACTCTGTGCTCGTGAAATCAAGCTTCTGGGCGCGAAAGCCAGCCCTCAACGCCTTTTGTTTGTTGACATTAGTCAAAAAGATTTTGACTCCAAATCACTCGGGCTAAGTCTTGAGGAAATGGAGTCATTGCTGCATGCCAGGTTCGAGGATGGAACATGGGTAAAGGGGTTAGACGCTACCTTGTGGAGTTGGCGAGCAGCAGGACTCGAAGCTTTCGTCGCACCTTTGACTTGGCCTGCATTCAGACCAATTCTCAACATTGCTTACCGCGCTTTTTGCCGCTGGCGACCATTCATGGCCTGGCTGCCCCATCCTGACGGTAGTCGTCGCTGCTATGAAAGTAGCTGCGTAGTTACGAAAGATGTTCCCTCCTCCGAAAGCCGGATATCCCAGAGTAGAAGAGAAACCTAACCTCTCTGCTAATACGCAGGTGTTAGCAAGCATTACTATTTACCGGCTTTTAGGCCCCCCGCTACGATTGATCGTGAGACAAACAATCTCACAGCTATTTACCGCGGACACTATTAAGAGCAATGCATGAAAGACCTAAACGCACTCATCAGTGATGCAAGGATCCTAGTTGTCGAGGACGATGCAGTAATTCGAGAGATTTTGGTTGATACCTTGAGTGATATGGGTGCGTTTGTGAGAGCTGTAGAAACCGCTCAGCAAGGCCTTCGAGCAATAGAGGAGGAACCCTGGACGCTCCTACTGACTGATATAGAAACGCCAGGGTCAATTGACGGGCTTGAACTGGCTTGGTTTACGAGTGAAAAAAACTTCGACACAGCTATCATCGTTTCAAGCGGAGGCTATAAATCTATAACAGCCAAAATTCCAAAAAACGCAAAATTCCTACCTAAGCCATGGCTACAGGACAGCTTACTGACGGCAATCAGGTCTCAACTCGAAATGCAGCAATTAAAAAAAATATTAGCAATAGAACTTGTGTAATTTAAAAACCACGTTAATAAAAAGCCATTGACCACGCGCTACACTAGAATAAAACTCATTATCAGCAGCGACAATCACCGAAATTCTAAATCTATTGCACCATTCAAGCAAAGATCTGATTTCTTTTTACAATTACATAGATTTTAGACTGGAGCTGAAAATGAATGATTTTGAAAATGCGGCACGAGAAGTATTCGCATTTTTGCGGCGTAGGCTTGAATTTGATCTTTGGATGGTCACACGCAAGGAAAACGATGATTGGATAGTATTGCACCGTGATGATCGTAGCTATGAAATCAATGCTGGACAAATATTTCGTTGGAGCGATTCATTTTGCAGCGAGATGATAAAGGGAAGTGGCCCTCGCGTTGCTCCAGACTCAAAAATGGTTAATGCTTATTCTGCTGCTGCGGTAGGCAAGCAATTTAAAATTGGCGCATATATAGGAGTACCTATTTTACTGTCTGACGGCTCCCTCTTTGGCACGTTGTGCGCGCTACATCCAGATCCCAAACCTGCTAAAATTCAAAAAGATCAAGAACTACTTGAACTTATTGGCATGATGCTTAGCAAAATCTTGCAAATGGAACTAAAAGCCGACGAAGAGTCTAGCAGAGCTGAGCGTTTCGAGGCTCAAGCACTTAGTGATGCACTAACCGGACTTTACAACCGAGCGGGATGGGAGCAATTATCTAGCTGCCAGGACACTCGCAACAAAAGATATGGAAAATCTTCCGCAGTATTAGTGATAGATCTAGACGATCTAAAAGTTGTTAACGATCAAAATGGTCACGCGGCAGGCGACGACTTGATCAGATCTGCCGCTAATGCTCTTCTCCACGCCTCTCGATCAGAAGATATTGTTGCTAGGCTAGGAGGAGATGAGTTCGCAATAATAGGTGTAAACTGCGATAAAAATGGCGGCGAAGCTCTACGCGATAGAGTACAGGAATCTTTAGGTCAAGCCGGCATTAGAGCATCTATGGGATTAGCAATGGCGAGTGCCAAATACAATATATCGTTCGCGCTTACTATCGCCGATCAGCAAATGTATGAAGAGAAGCGTCTCAAGAAAATCGCGAAATAAAAAGCCCTATGATTTAGCCCTAAGCATCCTATGGAAAATAAATTGCAGCCTTATCTAGGCTGCAGGAGCATTAAAACAATTTCTCTATTCCGCACCATATCTAAACATTGCCTATAAGAAAACCCACACTAAGTAAAAATAACAGCCGGCAAGACTGCTGTATCAGGCCTAGCAAAAAAGTAACCTTGCATTAGTTCCACACCCAACTTGAGTAACGTATCACGCTCCTTAAGAGTTTCAATTCCCTCTGCAACTACAACTATATTTAGTCGCCTAGCCACCAATAATACCCCCTCAATAATTGCCAACCTTACTGGATCACCATCAATATCCCTTGTTAGTGCCATATCAATTTTTAGAACATGCGGCTGAAACATCGCCAAAAGATTTAGTCCTGAATAGCCTGATCCAAAATCATCAATAGATGTAGTGAAACCTTGGCGAGCATATTCTTCGAAAATCCCTTTCAGATGCATGGGATCAACAATGCGCTCGCCCTCCGTCACCTCAAACATTAGTCTCCCTGGCGGGAAGCCAAACGTCTTAGCTGCCTCTAGTGTGGCTCGAATGCAAGTCTCGGCACGATATACTGCATTTGGTAGAAAATTTATACTCAGCTTGCAATCGTGAATGCTAAGCAAACCCAACTCAGTTGCTCTCTCGATAGCCTTGATACGACATGCTTGATCAAATAGATATCGTTTGCCATCGTTAACTTGACTTAAAACACTAGCCGCAGACTCCCCATTGACACCACGAACAAGTGCTTCGAAAGCATAGATAGTGCGTTTTTTTACATTCACAATAGGCTGGAAAGCCATGGTGAAGTCAAAATCTAATCCCTCAAGATCTCGGCACTCTGAGCAGCCAAACGAAATAAATGGAGAGGAAGGGATATTTTGTGACATGGTCATACTCAAGATTTTTAGTTTTTTGAAACGACTATTTTTTATATATCGACCAACAAACCCCATCCCTGAAGGGTTCCGCGCAAGCAAAAGTACGGTAGTACCGTATCCGTTGATTACCGGAAAGCAATAAAACAGCTAAACCCGTTTAAAGTCAACATATTACGATCATGTTCAGCACATGAAGTTGCTCGACAGAATTGCGTTCTCAATGCAGATTTCTGAGCCCGACTCAAGCAGCCTCGCCCGTCAAAATCAGATTTCATCTCCGCTACGAAAAAATTAATGACGAAGCGTTTCGAAAAAAAAAATTTTGCTATCTTGTTATAGAATGGATTGAAATTCACAAAGGATCTGAAGATGATCAATGCAGAGCTGCTGCACTTGGTGGTTGAAGCATCAAATGATGGCATCGTGGTTGCGGAGAAGGAAGGTGATGAGAACATCTTGATTTACGCCAACCCAGCTTTTCAGCGCCTCACCGGGTACAGCGATGAAGAAATTCTTTATCAAGACTGCCGCTTTCTTCAGGGAGACGACAGAGGCCAGGCTGGCCTTGCCGCCATCCGCGAAGCCATCGCAAACCATAAGCCATGTAGACAAATCGTGCGTAACTATCGCAAGGACGGCTCTACTTTCTGGAATGAGCTATCCATTACCCCAGTATTCAACGAGGTGGACAAGCTCACCTATTACATCGGTATCCAGAAGGACGTCAGTGTCCAAGTCGAGGCTAGCGAACGAATTCAACAGCTAGAGGCTGAAGTTCAGAAACTGAAAAACAAACTTGATACATTACTATGCGCCTCACGGCATGATAATTAGAAACTTAGACAACTGCGACCCTCAGCTTCAACAGCCATCAAAACTTTTAGGTGCTATGGATTTTTCCACGCACAAATACACTAAGTTAGGGGATACAATTCGCAGATCCATCCCTGGAAATACAGCCAGCAACACGCTATTTTCTGAAAATTCCACGTTTCAATCAGATGATCAAGGTGAAAACTAATAAGTAGATGCATTATGAAAAAGACCCCATATTTCAGACGGGGTCTTCCATATCAAATAAATCCGAGCACTTTTCGGCCCATAATTTTTACTGGTTTGGCCGGCGCACATCTAGAAAAAATCAACCTCTACTCAATCGTCCGGCAATTGCAATGTATCAATATACTTCCAGTGCATCTGCAAACTGTCGCACTGCCTCGACGACCTGCCGCGCACCAGACTGAATTTCTTCAATCACGTCACCTGCTTGGTTGACCAAATTGACACCTTGATCGACCTTTTGACGGCTAGATTGCATGCTTTCAACAGCTTCCTGTGCTAGCTCATGGTTACGCTTCACTACTTCGACAATCTCTACAGTTGCCTGAGATGTGCGTGCTGCCAAGTTTCGCACTTCGTCGGCAACCACAGCGAATCCACGACCTTGCTCACCAGCCCTGGCCGCCTCGATAGCAGCATTCAAAGCCAGCAGATTGGTTTGCTCAGCGATACCGCGAATGGTTTTTACAATGCTACTGATCATCTCCGATTGCTGATTTACCGCAGTTATGCCTTCTGCGGATTTTGAAAGTTCGTCAGCAATTCCTCGAACCACCTCAACGGTTTCACTAATTACCTTAGCGCCGTGGCGGGCGCTTTCATCTGTCTGCTGAGAGATATCGTAGGCAAGCTTGGCCGCATCAGACTCAGCATGTTGCTGCTGCACCTGGGAGGTAATATCACGGGCAAATTTTACTATCTTGTAAAGCTTGCCACTGGCATCAAACACTGGGTTATAGGTGGCACTCAGCCAGACTGTATTTCCATGTCGATTGAGGCGCTGAAAGCGGCCAGAAAAGAATTCACCTCGGTTGAGTCGCTCCCAAAAATCGCGGTATTCCGGAGAGTCAACTTCGCTTCGAGTACAGAACATGCGGTGATGCTTCCCTCGAATTTCATCAAGACGATAGCCCATGGCGTGTTCAAAATTTTCATTTGCGTCAAGTACCTCCCCTTTCAAGTTGAAGGTGATAGTTGCCATGGAGCGACTGATAGCCTGCACCATGCTGTTCTGTTCTTGCTCTAGAGCCACCTGTTTGGTGATGTCGGTTGCAAGTTTGAGAACACTCTCGATACGGCCATCAGCACCGCGAATAGGATTGTAGCTTGCTTCCAGCCAAACCTCTTGTCCCTGCTTGCTACGCCTGAGGAATCGTTCGCGTATGTACTCACCACCGGCTAGGCGCTGCCAAAATGTGCGGTAACCTGAACTGGCCTGGTATTCTGGGAAACAGAAGATGCGATGGTGTTGGCCGACGATCTCTTCCAGTCGATAGCCCATAGTGGACAGGAGGTTTTCGTTGGCGCTGATGATGGTGCCGTCCGGGCTGAACTCAATCATGGCTGTAGAGCGATCGACCGCTGCTTTTCTCGCATCAGCAGACTGAAGTTTTTGTAAAGCATCCCTAAGCTTCTGCTTGAGCGCCGTGTTAAAC
>NZ_QAIU01000269.1:0-1184 GCF_003061205.1 Pseudomonas sp. HMWF006 | reverse complement strand
GGCCTGAGCCGTGGCCGGGAGCACGAAGCCCAGGCAGATCAACAACGAAAGAATGAGACGCTGCATGAACGTGCTCCTTTAGAAAGTGGCTTGAAGGTTGAAGTGCAGGCGCGATTCCTGTTTCGAGGTGTTCGGCCCTTCGAGTAGCGGGTAGCCCCAGTCGAGGCTGCCGGACAGCCATTTGCTCAGGCTGGCGCGGGTGCCGAGGCCGACACTGGCCAGGGCGTAACTGGCGTCCTGGTCCGGCAGTTCGTCGCGCAGGTACAACTGCGCACCTTCGGCAAAGGCGTAGAAGCGCCAGTCCTGCATCCAGCTGCCGGCGTATTTGGCCAGTGACGGCGTGCGCACTTCCTGACTGAGCAGCACGCCGTCATCTGCGGTGCGTTCGGCGGCCAGGTAGCCACGCACCGAGGTCGCGCCGCCGGCGGAGAATTGTTCGTTGGACACCAAGGGCCCCGAGGCCAGCTGGAATGCGGCTTTGCTTGCGCTCTGCCAGTCGCTGTCGAAGGTCCAGGTGTAATTGGTATCGCCCTTGAGCACGGCGAAACTCGGTTTGGCGCGATAGCGTTTGTAGTCGAAATCTTCGTCGGAACTGCCGTAGCCGAAGATGCTGCGGGTGGCGGCGACCAGGCTCAGGCCGAGGCCGAGCTGACTCTTTTCGGTGTAACGGAAGCCGTTGTAGGCGAAGGTGAACGGCGCGTACTGCAGCGGCACCTTGTCGCTTTCTCCGGACAGCGTCAGGCGTTCGTCGAAGTCCTTGAAGTCGATGCCGGCCGACAGCGCATTCGACCAGTTGCCACTCGACGGCAGTGTGTAGATCGCCGACACGCCATAGCTGTGGCCCTTGCCGAGCACGTTGCTGCCGCCGATGGTGGCGACGTTGCTGTCGGACTGGTATCCGGAGAACTGCACGCTCCAGCGCTCGGTCAACGGCGCGGTGTAGGAACCCGACCAGACCTTGGCGTTATCGGTGTCCTGCGGCGCGGTGAAGTACGTCAGGTTGATGCTGTGGCCGAGCTGCCAGAGGTTGTTGTAGCCGAGACTGGTCACGGCGCGGAGCTTTTCGGTGTCGGCGCTGTAATCGTTGTTGAGGCCGACGCTGGCGCTCCACGGGTTCTGGTCTTCGACCTGCACATCGACGTCCATGGTGCCGGGGCGCTGGCCTTCGCGCACCAGCGGCATGA
>NZ_QAIU01000268.1:0-1290 GCF_003061205.1 Pseudomonas sp. HMWF006 | reverse complement strand
CAAGCCTGCCGCCCCGGCCAAACGTGAACCTGCGGAGGCCCACTGATGAGCGACATTATCCGCCGCGACCCACGCGCCGAATGGATTGCGCGTAACCGTCTGCACCCGCTGCACGCGGCCATGCAACCGGCGCAACACAGCTGGATGGGCCCCAACGGCATCATCCGCAAGAATCTGCACGGCATCGGTTTTATCGGCCCCAACGGCATCAAACGTATCGACCGCAGCGGCGCGCAGCAGGGCGGGGCGGTCAAACGCTCGGCCACCGTTGAAGTGCAATTGCCGCTGCATCAGGTGCCGGCGCCGGCGTTCTACATCAGCGTAGTGCCGGACATGGTCGGCGGCCGCCTGAGCAGCCACGACCGCGACTTGCTGGGCCTGGCTCATCAATTGGCCGGCAAGGACGGTGCAGTGTTGGCCGTGGTATTCGGCGAGCACAAGGAAAACGCTTTCGCCACGGCCGGTGTCGATCGCTTGCTGGTGCTGGAGAGCGAGGAGTTCAGCGGTTATGCACCGGAGCAACGGGTGCAGGGTCTGCGGGCTGTGGATAACCAGTTCAACCCGCGTCACTGGTTGCTGCCGGACAGCCGCAGCGGTGGCGGTGAACTCGGCCGCCGTTTTGCTGCAGCACTGGGCGAACGCCCGGCGACGCGGGTCTGGCAGGTCAAGGATCAGGAGTGCATCGGCCGCGCCGGTGCGGGCCTGCAAGACCTGGCGCGGCCGGTCGCACGCTTGATTCTGGCCTCGGCCGAGTGCGCCGAACCGGTTAGCGAAACCCGTCACGAAGCACTGCCCGTGGAGTTATCCACAACGGTGGCGCGCAGCCTGTCGCGAATCGAAGATCTCGGGGCGGTGGCGGTGGACCCGGCGGCGATTCCGATGGCCGAAGCCGAGTTCATCTTCTCCGGCGGCAATGGGGTCAAGGACTGGCAGTTGTTCCACGAAACGGCTGCGGCGCTCGGCGCCACCGAAGGCGCGTCACGGGTGGCGGTGGACGATGGCTTCATGGCGCGGGATCGGCAGGTCGGCGCGTCCGGCACCTGGGTCACCGCGCGGGTCTACGTGGCTGTGGGTATCTCCGGGGCGATCCAGCATCTGCAGGGCATCGGTGCCTGCGACAAGGTGGTGGCGATCAACCTCGACCCCGGTTGCGACATGATCAAACGCGCCGACCTGTCGGTGATCGGCGAGAGCGCGGAGATTCTTCAAGCCTTGATCGCGGCGGTAGCGGCTTACCGCAACGACGCCAAGCGCGATGCGGCTTAAGGGAAGGACACAGTTATGAACACC
>NZ_QAIU01000267.1:0-3607 GCF_003061205.1 Pseudomonas sp. HMWF006 | reverse complement strand
CCATGGCACGAAAGACTCAGGAAGCTGACAGCGAGGTGTCCGCCGGCCGCAGTCTTCGCTATAATCCGCGACCTGCCCACGCCGCAGGCTCGCCGAGCACAAGTTGAATCCGGTCTGGGCCGCCATTATCCCGGTCTACACAGGGCCTGAAAGGATCGCGCAATGTTTGAAAACTTAACCGACCGTCTCTCGCAGACGCTGCGCCATGTCACCGGCAAGGCGAAGCTGACCGAGGACAACATCAAAGACACCCTGCGCGAAGTGCGCATGGCGTTGCTCGAAGCCGACGTCGCCCTGCCGGTGGTCAAGGACTTCGTCAATTCGGTCAAGGAGCGCGCTGTCGGCACTGAGGTGTCGCGCAGCCTGACGCCGGGTCAGGCGTTCGTGAAAATCGTCCAGGCCGAACTCGAAAGCCTGATGGGCGCGGCCAACGAAGACTTGAACCTGAGCGCCGTGCCGCCAGCCGTTATTCTGATGGCCGGTCTGCAGGGTGCCGGTAAAACCACCACCGCCGGCAAACTCGCGCGCTTCCTCAAAGAGCGCAAGAAGAAGTCGGTGATGGTCGTGTCGGCGGACGTTTATCGTCCCGCGGCTATTAAACAGCTGGAAACCCTGGCCAACGACATCGGCGTGACGTTCTTCCCGTCCGATCTGAGCCAGAAGCCGGTCGACATCGCCAGCGCGGCTATTAAAGAAGCCAAACTGAAATTCATCGACGTGGTCATCGTCGACACCGCCGGTCGCCTGCACATCGACGAAGAGATGATGGGCGAGATCAAGGCGTTGCATGCCGCGATCAACCCGGTCGAAACCCTGTTCGTGGTCGACGCCATGACCGGTCAGGACGCCGCCAACACGGCGAAGGCCTTCGGTGATGCGCTGCCGCTGACCGGCGTGATCCTGACCAAGGTCGACGGCGACGCCCGTGGCGGTGCCGCCCTGTCGGTGCGCGCCATCACCGGCAAGCCGATCAAGTTCATCGGGATGGGCGAGAAGAGCGAAGCGCTCGATCCGTTCCACCCTGAGCGTATCGCTTCGCGGATTCTCGGCATGGGCGACGTGCTCAGCCTGATCGAGCAGGCTGAAGCGACGCTCGACAAGGACAAGGCCGACAAGCTGGCCAAGAAGCTGAAGAAGGGCAAGGGCTTCGACCTCGAAGACTTCCGCGATCAGCTGCAACAGATGAAGAACATGGGCGGCCTCGGCGGCCTCATGGACAAACTGCCGAGCATCGGCGGCGTCAACCTGTCGCAGATGGGCAATGCCCAGAATGCTGCAGAGAAGCAGTTCAAACAGATGGAAGCCATCATCAATTCCATGACCCCGGCCGAGCGCCGTGACCCTGAGCTGATCAGCGGTTCGCGCAAACGCCGGATCGCCATGGGTTCCGGCACCCAGGTGCAGGACATCGGCCGCTTGATCAAGCAGCACAAGCAGATGCAGAAGATGATGAAGAAATTTACCGCCAAAGGCGGTATGGCAAAAATGATGCGCGGCATGGGCGGTATGTTGCCCGGCGGCGGCATGCCAAAAATGTAAGGTGCCCCGTTTCACCCATTCTGCTCGCTTATGGCGAGTGAAATGGGTGAGACAGGACACTAAGACTTCGCCGGTCGTCGCACCGGCGCAGACCCTGCAAGGACGCAGGATCAACAGCAAACCCGCACTCGGCGGGAGCTGACTGGCCGTTTTCATCGACGGCTCTCTATGCAAATCTGCACGGCATGCCATAGGCGCCGGAAAAAGTCATTTGCAAAAGTCCGGATATTCCTTAGAATATGCGGCCTTTCGGGCACCCATGCCCGCTGTGCATTTAGATTTGCAGCACCGACTACAGGAACGATGTTCACATGCTAACAATCCGTCTTGCCCTTGGCGGCTCCAAAAAGCGCCCGTTTTACCACCTGACCGTAACCGACTCGCGTAACCCGCGTGACGGCTCCCACAAAGAACAGGTTGGTTTCTTCAACCCTGTTGCCCGTGGTCAGGAAGTCCGTCTGTCCGTGAACCAAGAGCGCGTTGCCTACTGGCTGAGCGTTGGTGCACAACCTTCTGAGCGCGTTGCTCAGTTGTTGAAGGAATCTGCCAAGGCTGCGGCCTGAGCAATATGAACGCGACGCCTGCTGTTGCCGATGATTTGATCGTTATTGGCAAAATTTATTCTGTTCACGGCGTTCGCGGCGAAGTGAAGGTTTATTCCTTTACTGATCCGACTGAAAACCTGTTGCAGTACAAAACCTGGACGCTCAAGCGCGAAGGCAATGTCAAACAGGTCGAGCTGGTCAGTGGACGCGGGAGCGATAAGTTCCTGGTCGCAAAGCTCAAGGGTCTCGATGATCGTGAAGAAGCTCGTCTTCTGGCCGGTTATGAGATCTGCGTGCCGCGCAACCTGTTCGCTGAATTGACCGAAGGCGAGTACTACTGGTACCAGCTGGAAGGTCTGAAGGTCATCGACACCCTCGGGCAATTGCTGGGGAAAATCGATCATCTTCTGGAAACCGGCGCCAATGATGTAATGGTAGTCAAGCCTTGCGCTGGCAGCCTGGATGATCGTGAACGCCTGTTGCCCTATACGGAGCAATGCGTGTTGGCTGTCGACCTCGCAGCGGGCGAGATGAAGGTGGATTGGGATGCGGACTTCTAAACGTGGCTAATTTGCGCGTAGAAGTGATCAGTTTGTTTCCCGAGATGTTTTCCGCCATTGGCGACTACGGCATCACCAGTCGTGCGGTCAAACAGGGGCTCTTGCAGCTGACCTGTTGGAATCCGCGAGATTACACGACGGATCGGCATCACACTGTGGACGATCGCCCGTTTGGCGGTGGTCCGGGCATGGTGATGAAGATCAAGCCCCTGGAAGATGCTCTGGTTCAGGCCAAGGCAGCAGCCGGGGAGGCGGCGAAGGTGATTTACCTGTCCCCCCAAGGCCGTCAACTGACTCAGTCGGCGGTACGCGAGCTGGCACAATCGGATGCACTGATCCTGATTGCCGGCCGCTATGAAGGCATTGACGAGCGCTTTATTGAGGCTCATGTCGATGAAGAGTGGTCGATTGGCGACTATGTACTGTCTGGCGGCGAGCTGCCGGCCATGGTCCTGATCGATGCGGTTACACGACTGCTGCCTGGAGCTTTAGGGCATGCGGATTCCGCTGAGGAAGATTCCTTTACGGATGGTCTGCTGGATTGCCCGCACTACACCCGACCTGAGGTGTATGCGGATCAGCGTGTTCCCGACGTGTTGCTGAGTGGCAATCACGCGCATATCCGGCGTTGGCGTTTACAGCAGTCCCTTGGTAGGACCTATGAACGACGCGCCGATCTTCTGGAAAGCCGCTCGCTTTCTGGAGAAGAGAAGAAGCTGCTCGAGGAATACATCCGCGAGCGGGACGATAGTTAACAACGTATCGATGGTAGATCAGTTGATTTACCTTAGGAGCACAGCATGACCAACAAAATCATCCTTGCACTCGAAGCAGAGCAGATGACCAAAGAAATCCCTACCTTTGCCCCGGGCGACACCATTGTCGTTCAGGTGAAAGTGAAGGAAGGCGATCGTTCCCGTCTGCAAGCGTTCGAAGGCGTTGTAATCGCCAAGCGTAACCGCG
>NZ_QAIU01000266.1:0-3995 GCF_003061205.1 Pseudomonas sp. HMWF006 | reverse complement strand
GGCCCAAGTGGTGGTGATCGATCACAACACCCGCCAGCGTTTGTTCGGCGAGGGAGTCGATCCGTTGGGGCAGGTGATTTTGATCGGCAACCTGCCGTGCACGGTGATCGGGGTCGCTGCGGAAAACAAAAACCTGTTCGCTTCAGGCAAGACCCTCAACGTCTGGGTGCCCTATGAAACCGCCGCCGGCCGGGTGCTGGGCCAGCGTTATCTGGACAGCATCAGCGTGCGCATGAAGGACGGCCAGCCGAGCAAAGTGGTGGAAGAGCACGTTATTCAGTTGTTGCAGCAGCGCCACGGCACCAAGGATTTTTTCACCAACAACCTCGACAGCGTCTTGCAGACCGTGCAGAAAACCAGCCGCTCGCTGGCCTTGCTGCTGTCGTTGATCGCGGTGATTTCGCTGGTGGTCGGTGGTATCGGAGTGATGAACATCATGCTGGTGTCAGTCACCGAACGCACCCGCGAGATCGGCATCCGCATGGCGGTGGGGGCGCGGCAGTCGGACATTCGTCAGCAGTTTCTGGTGGAGGCCGTGATGGTCTGTCTGTTGGGCGGAGCGATCGGGATTTCGCTGTCGTACGGCATCGGCCATTTGTTTTCGGTGTTCATCAAGGAATGGGAAATGGTCTTCTCCCTCGCTTCGGTGCTCACAGCGGTGATCTGCTCGACCCTGATCGGCATCGTCTTCGGCTTCGTCCCGGCCCGCAACGCCTCGCGGCTCGATCCAATCGAAGCACTGGCCCGTGACTGAATAGCTGATTGCCCCAAGGAGTTGCCGCAGGCTGCGGCAGCTCCTTGGGGGATTGCGGTTGGAGTCAGGCTGCGGTGGAGGCCGAGGTGTCCTGAGGTGAATACATCCAGCGCATCAACGAATGGCGTCCGCTGATCCCCAGCTTGATCGCCGCGCGTTTGAGATAGCTTTCCACGGTGTTGACCTTCAACTGCAACAGCTCCGCCAGTTCCGGGGCGGTACGCCCGGCCAGCAGGCCGACGCACACCTCGGTTTCGCGGTTCGACAGGCTCAGTCCCAATTGCTCCAGACGCTCGGTGAAACGCAGGCGCAGGGTTTGCAGGCCGCTGCCTTCAGACACCTCGGCGGGCGTCGTCGTGTCATGGTTCGTCGGTTGCAGGGCGCTGATGTGTTTTTCCACCATCGGCAGCAGCACCGGCGAGATGTCCTGCAACAAGCTGCGTTCCTGCGCCGAAAACCGCTGCGACTGCGCATTGCGATACACCGAAATCACGTAGCGAAAACCGTCCTTACGGCGGGTCAGGTGGAGTTGCGAGGCATCGGCCACGCTCGAAGAATCCGCTGCGTGCGGCGCATGGGCCGCCGCAGCGCTGTGTTCGGAGAATAGCGTCTCTGCCAGTTGCGCCGAGTCTTTGACCGGCCCCGGCTCACCACGACTGGCGGCGCGGCTCACCGGTTCGACGCGCATCTGCCGGATGTGCGTGGCGTCCACTGCCAACTGGGTGAGGATCAGGTCATGCAGCATGCGCGGGAAGTGCCGGCTGCCGGTGCTGGCGATCACTTTGCCGATGTGGGGAAACAGGTGTGAATTCATATGCGTCATCCATGAATGTACGTAGAGACAGACTTCCAGCCGCGCCGCCGACGATCTCCCTGAACGGCAAACACGCGCTGCATTGGATCCTATCCTAGTACAACGTTTTAGCGACCGTTTAATGAAGGTGTTATTAGCTCATAACGAGCATCCGTCGCCATTCTTCAAGCGAGCGTGGATTTATCCGCCAGGGTTCGCCTGGATTGTCCTGTTTGAGTTGACGGTGAAACGCTTTTCAACGGATTTATCCTTTTTCGAGCCCCCAGTAATCTGTGCCCAACTTGAACGCAACAACAATTTCCAACATTGAAAAGGGACGCGCAGATGAACACTCCAACCTACAACCGCCTGAACAAAGACGACGCCGTGGTACTGCTGGTCGATCACCAGACCGGCCTGATCTCCCTGGTCCAGGACTTCTCGCCCAACGAGTTCAAGAACAACGTGCTGGCGCTGGCCGATCTGGCGAAATTCTTCAACTTGCCGACCATCCTCACCACCAGCTTCGAACAAGGCCCGAACGGCCCGCTGGTGCCGGAACTGAAAGAAATGTTCCCCGACGCGCCGTACATTGCCCGCCCGGGTCAGATCAACGCCTGGGACAACGAAGACTTCGTCAAGGCTATCAAGGCCACCGGCCGCAAACAGATCATCATCGCCGGCGTGGTAACCGATGTGTGCGTTGCGTTCCCGACCCTGTCGGCCCTGGCCGAAGGCTTCGACGTGTTCGTCGTCACCGATGCCTCCGGCACCTTCAACACCACCGTGCAACAAGCCGCGTGGAACCGCATGACCCAGGCCGGCGCACAGATGATGAACTGGTTCTCTGTGGCCTGCGAACTGCACCGCGACTGGCGCAACGACATCGAAGGGCTGGGTAACCTGCTGTCGCAACGGATTCCGAACTATCGCAACTTGATGAATGGTTATGCGGCGTTGACGGCTCAGCAGAAGTAAGCCGACACGGTTCAAAGGAAAAGCCTGCTTTGAAAAGCAGGCTTTTTTGTCAGCGGTTGTTGCCGCGCGTCCATAAACCACTAGCGGTCAGTTATGGGAAGGGTGACCTTGGGGTTGCTCGCCCTATCAAAAGCCTGTCTGAACAGTGGGCTTTTGATTCTATTTCGGTTTCAGAAGCACGGGTGCGGCGATTCAAGGCAAGGGTTAATCATCACTCGAGAGGCTTTACCCGATACGTTTTGTAGAGGCGTTGAACCTCGGGATCATCCAGACTCTCATACGTGATGCCTTCTTTATCCAGGCCATCCAGCCCCTTTATACCGCCAATCATTTCCGGCCACTCCTCACGACTGGAAATGTCGATTACAAACGGCGACAAGTAGCCATCCAGATGGCCTTGAAACGGATCTCGAATCTCGTCGCTGAGTGTCCGCAAATAGTCATCCTTGCTGGTTTTTGCCCAATTGATGGCGAATTTGGTCCGAAAGCACAGCTCCATGTAGACAAGCAGGATCGTACGGCCGTTACCGTCCAGAAAGGGGTGAGCAGAAGCCAGTTGGCCCATTACCTCGCCAGGCCTGGCTCGGAAGCGTTTCTTGTTTGCTGCGAGCTCAAGGGCATATTCGACGGACCTTTTGATAAGGTCGGGACGCTCAAATATCGTGTGATGAGGATCATCCTTCGATCCCTTGAAAACGGCCAGATGGGGGACCAGTTCATTCCTGTCTTTACCCGCCCAAGGGTAAAACCCGGAGAACAGCATTTCGTGTGTTTTGAGGACAGCTTGGTAGTCGATGGGCTTTTCCTGGCGAGGTAGGCGAGAGCGTCGTCGATACTGGCTTCAGAAGGAGAGATGCTCAGATTCCTTTACTTCAATGGGATCTTTGAGTTTGAGCGAGTTTTGAAGATAACCTTCAGTTTCGAAATCGCCGAAGGGATCGAAAGTCATGCGGTGGGCTGCTGTTTACCACGCCTTTTTTCCTGCAGGTAGCGTCCTTGCAGGGCCATGATCTCTGTCTTGCTCAACACGCCTTTTCTTTTGAGGTTAACAAGCAATTGCTCGACACCGTCCAGCTCCACCATGTCACCCGCCAGGCGTGTAATGGTCACTGCCATGCAGCTCAGGTTGTCGCGATCGGCGCTGACCTTGTGTTCTTTGGCGAGCAGGCGAACTTCAGTCGCAACGCTGTCAGTGGCTGATCTAGTCATTTGGAAACCCCTTGTTTTCTCTTTCAGAGCATAGCATGGCGTCATTTCTACAGGCTTGTCAGCCAGTGCTTTACCTGCCCACCAGACTCTGATCGACACCGCAGTTTCATGACCATCGCAAAATCTGTGGGAGCGGGCAACGCAATGCTACCTGCCAAGCGCCACATCGGTCGGCGCAGTTTCGACACCTGGCTCGCCCCGTAACGTCTCCGGAACTCCCGCCCAAAGCACCGCCACCGCCACGCCCGCAATCCCTGCCAG
>NZ_QAIU01000265.1:0-5692 GCF_003061205.1 Pseudomonas sp. HMWF006 | reverse complement strand
GCCACCACTTTGACGAGAACTACCCGGCGCTGGCCAAGCGTCTGGTGGACTTGATCGAGAAGCGTCAGAGCAAGGATCAGCCGGCAGAGTGATTTGAGCCGGCGACACGAAAAGCCCCCGCAGCCTTAGGGTTGCGGGGGCTTTTTACATGCCGCTGAACACCCAAAAACCAATGTGTGAGCGGGCTTGCTCACGATTGGGGTGGATCAACCAGCAGATGCGTAAATCTGACATTGCGCCTTCGCGAGCAAGCCCGCCCCCACTGGGTTCATTTCGTGCCTGACGTTTAGATTCGCTTGCACCTGGTCTCGCAATATCGGATGGCGCCCACAGACCTTGTAGGCAAACTCCGAATCTCATATTTGAACGGCTAGCTGCACTATTGGGCTGTTTTTCGACGGGATACTCTGCGGACGTCGCTGGCTCATTCAGCGATCAGGTGTGGTAACCCGGAGCAACCAGCGCGACAGCGCGTCCATCAAGTCATGGCAGCTGCGCGTGGGACGCCTGCGGGCGTGCCCCTTTCCTCGGTTCCCGGTTTATCACCCTGCGTACAGCTGCCTCCCTTTCGCGAGGTAACGAAAGTCGCGGCACTTCGAACCAAGGAGTAACACGATGACCGAAACTGATCTGTACGGACTCGCACACCTTAAAACCATCGGCTTCACCCCCTTCCTCTACCACTCGGATCAAGCGTTTTTCAACGTCCGCTCCGGCATCCCGATCATTGATGCCTTGTCCCAATCCTCCGACTTGCTATACCTCGCCAAATCCTTCGCCGAGGACGCGGCCTTCATCAAAGACACCGACCGCCATGCCTGGGCTGCGCATTACCTGACGGTGATGGGCAAGGCTTTGCTGGATGATGTGATTCAGACACTGATGCCACGATCTGTGCGGGCCAATGCCGAATCTGAAGACATGCCTGATCGCAGGTAACACCACGGCCCTTTGTGAGAACGGGGTCTGCGGTGAATGTGGGGTTTATACAAAGCCACAAAAAAGCCCCCGCCAGCCACAAGGCTGACGGGGGCTATCAGTAGATGCAGAGCTACATCTCGACCTGCGTCCCCAGTTCAATCACCCGGTTCAACGGCAGATTGAAGAAGCGCAAGTTGCCATTGGCATTCTTCAACATGAACGCAAACAGCGCTTCACGCCAACGGGCCATGCCTTCGAGTTTCGAGGCGATCACCGTTTCCCGACTGAGGAAGTAGGTAGTGCGCATCGGGCTGAAGTCCAGGTCATCCAGATGGCACAACTTCAGTGCCAGCGGCACGTCCGGTTCATCGGTGAAGCCGAAGTGCAGGATCACCCGGAAGAAGCCTTCGCCGTGGGCCTCGACTTCGAAGCGACGCGATGGCGGCACACGCGGGATGTCTTCGTAGACCACCGTCAACAGCACCACTTGCTCGTGCAGCACTTGGTTATGCAGCAGGTTGTGCAACAGCGCGTGCGGCACGGCGTCGGAGCGTGCGGTGAGGAACACCGCAGTGCCCTGCACGCGGTGCGGCGGTTGCACGCGGATGCTGCTGATGAAGATCGGCAGCGGCAGCGCGCCTTCGTCGAGACGATCGACCAGCAGCTCCTTGCCGCGTTTCCAGGTGGTCATCAGGATGAACAGCACGATCCCCGCGAGTACCGGGAACGCACCGCCCTGAATGATCTTCGGCACGTTGGCCGCGAAGAACATGCCATCGACCAGCAGGAAGCCGAGCAGAATCGGCACGGCCAGCAGCGGTGGCCATTTCCACAGCAGCAGGATCACCGCCGCCACCAGAATGCTGGTGATCAGCATGGTGCCGGTCACCGCCACACCGTAGGCAGACGCCAGTGCGCCGGAGGATTCGAAGCCGATCACCAGCAGGATCACGCCGACCATCAGCGCCCAGTTCACCGCACCGATGTAGATCTGCCCCTGTTCGGCACTGGAGGTGTGCTGAATGTGCATGCGCGGAATGTAGCCGAGTTGAATCGCCTGGCGGGTCAGCGAGAACGCACCGGAAATCACCGCTTGCGAAGCGATCACCGTGGCCAGGGTGGCCAGCACCACCAACGGCACCAGCGCCCAGTTCGGCGCCAGCAGATAGAACGGGTTACGCGCCGCTTCCGGGTTTTCCAGCAGCAAGGCGCCCTGGCCGAAGTAGTTCAGCACCAGCGCCGGCAACACCAGCGCCAGCCAGGCGCGGGCAATCGGCTTGCGACCGAAGTGGCCCATGTCGGCGTACAAAGCTTCGGCGCCGGTCAATGCCAGCACCACCGCGCCGAGAATCGCCACCCCCATGCCCGGATGCACTATGAAAAACCGCACACCCCAGATCGGGTTCAGCGCATTCAGCACTTCAGGGTGTCTGACGATCCCGCTGACACCCAGACCGCCCAGCACCAGAAACCACGCCACCATCACCGGGCCAAACAGCTTGCCGATGCGATCGGTGCCATGCTTCTGGATCAGAAACAACCCGACCAGCACGACCAGTGCCATCGGCACCACCCAGCGCTCCAGACCATCAAACGCCAATTCCAGACCCTCGACCGCCGACAACACGGAAATGGCCGGGGTAATCATGCTGTCGCCGTAAAACAGCGCGGCACCGATCAACCCCAGAATCACCAGCACCGCCTGCAATTTCGGGTAGCGGCTCGATGCACGTCGCGCCAGGGCAGTCAGCGCCATGATCCCGCCTTCACCCTGGTTGTCGGCGCGCAGTACGAACAACACGTACTTGATCGTGACTACCCAGATCAGCGACCAGAAAATCAACGCCAGAATCCCGAAGACTCCGTCGTGATTGACCGGCACCCCATAATGACCGGCGAACACTTCTTTGAGGGTGTACAACGGGCTCGTGCCGATGTCGCCGTAAACCACCCCGACTGCCGCGACCAGCATGCTCAGCGGTTTTGCAGCCGAATGCTCGGCGCCCGCCGCCTGACTACTTGCCTGACCCATCCAACACTCCTACTTCTCAGAACCGGCTTCTTTGAATGAAGCACTATGCTTTGTGGTGCAGCATGCGCTGTTTTACCCGTTGTTACAGACGTTTTGTTGACTGTAAAAAATTGGTAAAGCTCAACGGCGCGAAGCATAGCGCAGCACTCGTCGTATTTCCCTGCATAAAGCTGGTCAAGTGCGTTGCTCACCGCTAGAATTGCGCACTTTTTGATCAGAGGCGCCGTTCAAGCGCCCATCCGTCGGCTTCCACACTAGGCAAGCGACGTCACAAAACACCGAGGTTAGACATGTCCACCACTCCTGCGCCGGCCAATCCCAAGGTTGGCTTCGTATCTCTGGGTTGCCCGAAAGCACTGGTCGACTCCGAGCGCATCCTGACCCAGCTGCGCATGGAAGGCTATGACGTGGTGTCCACCTATCAGGACGCCGATGTCGTGGTGGTCAACACCTGCGGTTTCATCGACTCGGCCAAGGCTGAATCGCTGGAAGTGATCGGTGAAGCGATCAAGGAAAACGGCAAGGTGATCGTCACCGGTTGCATGGGCGTGGAAGAAGGCAATATCCGCGACGTACACCCGAGCGTGCTGGCCGTGACCGGTCCGCAGCAATACGAGCAAGTGGTCAATGCCGTGCACGAAGTCGTGCCGCCGCGTCAGGATCACAACCCGCTGATCGACCTGGTGCCGCCGCAAGGCATCAAGCTGACGCCGCGCCACTACGCCTACCTGAAAATTTCCGAAGGCTGCAACCACAGCTGCAGCTTCTGCATCATCCCGTCGATGCGCGGCAAACTGGTCAGCCGTCCGGTCGGCGACGTGCTCGACGAAGCCCAGCGTCTGGTCAAGTCCGGCGTCAAAGAGCTGTTGGTGATCTCGCAAGACACCAGCGCCTACGGCGTTGATGTGAAATACCGCACCGGTTTCTGGAACGGCGCGCCGGTGAAAACCCGCATGACCGAACTCTGTGAAGCGCTGAGCACCCTCGGCGTCTGGGTGCGTCTGCACTACGTTTACCCGTACCCGCACGTTGACGAGCTGATCCCGCTGATGGCCGCCGGCAAGATCCTGCCGTACCTGGACATCCCGTTCCAGCACGCCAGCCCGAAAGTGCTGAAGGCAATGAAACGCCCGGCGTTCGAAGACAAAACTCTGGCGCGGATCAAGAACTGGCGCGAAATCTGCCCGGACCTGATTATCCGTTCGACCTTCATCGTCGGCTTCCCGGGCGAAACCGAAGAAGACTTCCAGTACCTGTTGAACTGGCTGACCGAAGCCCAGCTCGACCGTGTCGGCTGCTTCCAGTACTCGCCGGTAGACGGCGCACCCGCCAACGATCTGGACCTGGAAGTGGTCCCGGACGACGTCAAGCAGGATCGTTGGGAGCGCTTCATGGCGCACCAGCAAGCGATCAGCTCGGCACGCCTGCAGATGCGCATCGGCCGCGAGATCGAAGTGCTGGTGGACGAAGTCGACGAGCAAGGCGCAGTGGGCCGCTGCTTCTTCGACGCCCCGGAAATCGACGGCAACGTGTTCATCGACAACGGCAGCAACCTCAAGCCGGGCGACAAGGTCTGGTGCAAAGTGACTGATGCTGACGAATACGATTTGTGGGCTGAGCAGATCTGATCTGAACGTCAAAAGCCCCTCACCCTAGCCCTCTCCCAGAGGGAGAGGGGACTGATTGAGGTGTTCTTGCGAGCTGCACAGACCTGAACGCTCGAGTCGAACTCAGGTTTTGAACAGCACGAAGATCAGCTCCCTTCCCCCTCGCCCCCTCTGGGGGAGAGGGGACTGATTGAGGTGTTCTTGCGAGCTGCACCGACCTGAACGTTCGAGTCGAACTCAGGTTTTGAACAGCACGAAGATCAGCTCCCTTCCCCCTCGCCCCCTCTGGGGGAGAGGGTTGGGGTGAGGGGGAGAGATCTTGCTGACGACAGAAATAGCCAGCCAGACACCGCAACAAATACACAAAGCCCCGCTCTTTTTTACGAGATGCGGGGCTTTTTTACGGCTATCGTTTGCTGGGGGAAGGACTCCCGCTTATCCACATTAGAAGAGGCAGACGGGCATGCGCCAGCATTCGGTCATCCATACGCCGAAACTCAGCGATTACCAGGAACTGACCCGGGTCTGGGAGGCCTCGGTCCGCGCGACCCATGATTTTCTGCCGGACAGCTACATCGAGCTGCTGCGCAATCTGGTGCTGACCCGCTACCTCGATGCGGTGATGCTGATCTGCACCAAGGACGCTCAGCAGCGCATCACCGGGTTCGCCGGGGTCGCGGCGGGCAAGATCGAGATGCTGTTCATTGATCCCGCCCATCGGGGCCAGGGCCTGGGCAAAAAACTGCTCACCTACGCCATGCAACACCTGAACGCCGATGAACTCGACGTCAACGAACAGAACCCCCAGGCGCTGGGCTTTTACTTCAAGCAGGGCTTCGAAGTGATCGGCCGCTCGGAAGTCGATGGCATGGGCCAGCCGTATCCGCTGCTGCATATGCGTTTACGGCAGAACCAGCAGCGCTCCAGTAACGGCTGACACACCATGGCCCCTTGTGGGAGCTGGCTTGCCAGCGATGCAGACGCCTCGGTCTGACAGATGCACCGAGGTGATGCCATCGCTGGCAAGCCAGCTCCCACAGGGAATACGGACACCGTGAAAATGGAACCGGACTTAACCGGCACCACACAGGTACAATGCCCACCCCTTTTTTGTTACGGCCCTGTCATGACT